>CAZAUB010000249.1:1416-4520 GCA_964488195.1 uncultured Methylobacter sp.
TTAAAAGGCCCGGCGATAACCTGATAGGCATCGTTTTTCTGGATTTTACGGGCGGGTATGATCGGCCCTTGATGATTCAACATGGTTGCCAGTTGTTGCGCCTGTGTTTCATCATTAAAGCTGGCCACCAAAATGGCCCAGTCGCTGTCTTTTAACTCCCTGGCGACGGGCTGGTCGTAGAACTGACCGGGATGTTTCAGCTGCATAGCATTTGCCGATATTTCCGCCACATCAGGGCTTTGCATCAATATCGGGGTGGGAATGCCGTCTGAACGCTGGAGTATCCGTTCGACTTTGTCCCAATCGACAGCCACGCTTTTTTTTGCGCTGAGTTCATGCAATTGCTTTACGACCTGTTTTTTCAGTTTGGCTTTATCTTTGGCCCATTTTGCCAAGGGTTCATGCGCCTCAAGGTAGAGCATATCCTGATGCCAGGCGGTCAGATAGGGTTGATGGATGATGCGCACCGGCATCCCGACTGTGGCTTTTTTGAACAGCACTTCAATGTCTTCCGGATACATCTGCACACAGCCGTGACTGATCTGCATGCCGATACCGTAGGGTTTGTTGGTGCCGTGGATTAAATAACCGGGAATACCCAAGCGCATCGCATAAAGTCCCAGCGGGTTGTCGGGCCCGGAGCCGACTACCTTGGGTAATGAATCGCCTTTTTCGGCGTGTTCGCGGTGAATGGACTCGGGGACGTTCCAGCTTGGATTGGCATCTTTGGCAACGATGCTGGTCAGTCCCATCGGCGTATTCCATCCCTGGCGACCAATGCCGACCGGATAGGTGTAGACTTTATCAGGCTGTTTTTTTGGATAATAAAACAGCCGCATATTCGCCAGATTCAGGGCTATGCCTTTATGCGGTGAATCGGGAAGGATAAATTGCACAGGCAACAGGACGTGACTGCCCGGCTTGGGCGTCCAGGGGGAGACTGTAGAATTGGCTATGCTGATGTCGTTATAGCCCAGGCCGAAATGCCGGGCTATATCCGGCAGCGCATCATTCTCGCGGGTGTCGATTGCGGCAATCGTGCCGACCATGTTGTCACCGTCAGCCAGTTCGAATTCGTGGGTGGTTACGGTTTCCGGTTGCGGTTCAGAAGGCTCGATGGTTGCCGTTTCCTCAGGGAAAAGTGACGATAACGTCTGGCAGCCGCTAAGCGGCATTAATCCAAATGCCAAAATGAGCGGCAGGACTGATTTTTTAAGGGTGAAGTTTTTTTGGCTAGTCATGTACATAAACAACGAACAGGGTTACAAGTGGCAAGTATAACGACGAGAACATGAAGGAAGCATGAAGGAATGATTAAATACGGTTTACTAAAAAAACACCGCTTTAAGAGGCTATTATTTTCGCTCTCATGGTGATAACCCACCGACAGGCCAAACTACGTTTAGCCCTGGCTTTTAACGTTAGACTAATTACTCCTTAACCGGCTGGTCAGAATTCAACGCATTCCATCCGACTACGATTCTGTAGACCAGCAGCACGATGGTTGCAATCAGAATAAAAAGTCCGATACCCAACTCAAACGTCAATCCAGACAATGCCAAGCCGACCAGTGCCATCCAAACGGTCTTGATCTGCCAGTCAAAGTGGGATTCCAGCCAAGTTCCCTTGACTTCATCCTGCCTCATGAAGTTGATCGCCACGCCCACCAGCAAGGGCAGTCCGGCAAATGCGAAGGCCAGCACCTGACACAGGTACACAGCCGTAGCCAGTTTCTTTAATGAGCGCAATCTTTCGGCATCAATTTGATTAGTCGATTTATCATTCATAACGCACCTACCTGTTGATTTTTCAGTTATGACAACCGCGAACCGCGTTGCCTCTCCTGCTGAGATATACGCCCTATTGACAGACAAATCAACCGGCGCCAAATTTAAATAACCTCAAAATCCCAGTTCGGACAGGCCAGGGTGGCCGTCGGGTCTGATCCCCAACGGCCAATGAAATTTCTGTTCCGCCTCGGCTATCGGCAAGTCATTAATGCTGGCTATGCGGCGCTTCATCAGGCCGTTCTGGTCAAATTCCCAGTTTTCATTGCCGTAAGAACGAAACCAGTTGCCCGAGTCATCATGCCATTCATAGGCAAAACGCACTGCAATACGCGCATCGTGAAAAGCCCACAGCTCTTTGATAAGGCGGTAGTCCAGTTCCTTGGCCCATTTTTGCTGCAAGAATTGCACAATCTGGTCGCGACCGGTAAGGAACTGGGCCCGGTTACGCCATTGGCTATCAACGGTATAAGCCAGCGCTATTTTTTCCGGGTCATGAGTATTCCAGGCGTTTTCGGCGGCACGTACTTTTTGCGCTGCGGTTTCGGCAGTGAAGGGCGGCAGCGGTGGGCGGATATTTTCAGTCATGCTCTGATCCTCATTATTTTTCAGCGGAGCATAGAATGTAGTTTCTACACGCCTTTATTGCAATACAAATTTAAGCCCGATCAACATCAAAATAGCGGCCAAAATCGGCCGTAAAAATTTTTCAGGAATCCGCGCGCTTAAATGGCTACCGATCCAGATGCCGGGCAAAGAGCCGATCAGCAGACTGCCCAATAAAATCAGATCCACGTTACCCAGGCTAAGATGCCCCAGCCCTGCAACCGCCGTGAGCGGAATGGCGTGAGCCAAATCAGTACCGACAATTTTCAGCGTGGTCATTCTGGGATAAAGAAACAACAGCGCGACAGTACCCAAAGCACCTGCACCCACCGACGACAGCGTCACCAATACGCCCAGCACCGCGCCGATAAGCACGGTAGCGGGTATTTGCAGATGCTTGAAGCGACCGGCATTTTCGGGAGTGCTATGCTCATCATCAATAGGCTCAAGCTTTGCCGCCCGGTTTAATAATATGCTGCGTACTATCAGAGAGAAGGCAGTCAGCAGCAGCGCAACACCCAGTGTAAAAGTAATCGCCCCCGTAGTTTCCTTGCCGACTTCCATAAAATGCTTGAGCACAAACAAGGTGGCCAGCGCAAAAGGGATACTGCCCAGCGCCAGCCAGCCGACGATTCTCCAATCTACCGAGCTATGCTTGTTGTGATGCACCCACACGCCGCCGGTTTTGGTGATGGCGGCAAACAAAAGGTC
>CAZAUB010000250.1:0-4518 GCA_964488195.1 uncultured Methylobacter sp.
CGGCGCCGTGATTGCCAGCTGGCCGCGCGGTTCTGCATTGATGCCTGCTGCGGCTTCATCGGCCTCGTCTACCTCATTAATGATGCGCCGGGCATCTTCGAGATAACGCTGCCCTGCATCTGTCACGCGCACATAGCGAGTCGTCCTGGTAAGCAGTTTGACCCCCAGCCGGTCTTCCAGCGCTGCGATGGCGCGGGTCACTGCCGGCGGCGACATGTTAAGTCTGCGTGCGCCACCGGCGAAACTCTGCTCCTCTGCAACGGCAACGAACACCGTCATTAACTGTAATCGATCCATTAATTATTCCACTTATCGCAATAGTGTATTGTAATTAACGATTATTCTTCTTTCCATCGGAATTTTATAAACTAAGCCCACTCGCAATACAACGAGTAAAACAACTGTCTCAACCTAACTTTTTTGGAGCATCATCATGAGCCGTATTAATACCGTCACCCACGAAACCGCCAATCCCGAACAAAAAGCGTTATTTGACGCTATCCACTCTCAACTGGGCATGGTGCCCAATTTTTTAAAAATATTCGCCAATTCACCGGCTGCCTTGCGCGCTTTTCTGGGCCTGCATGGCATTGCGAATGAAGGCAGTTTGGATCCCCAAACACGGGAACGTATTGCTTTAGGTCTGGCGCAACAAAATTCTTGCGAATATTGTCTGTCCGCCCATACCGCCATTGGCCGTAAAGCCGGTTTAACCACCGCCGAGATCGAAGCTAACCGCGCCGGAACCAGCCAAAACGAGAAAGCCGCTGTCGCCGTGCGCTTTGCCCGCTCGCTGGTTGAAAATATGGGCGAAGTCACTACCGCCGAAATTACCGAAGCGCGTAACGCCGGTTATAGCGATGGCGAAATTGTCGAAATCATCACCCATGTCGGCATGAATGTGTTAACCAATATGATAGGCAAAGCCAGCCGAGTGGAAATCGATTTTCCGAAAGTTGCGCTTAAAATCGCCGCGTAAGCATCATTGCTGCAATCATCCGGCGGTGTCCTGCACCGCCGGTTTCTAAGGAGAACGCTGATGGCTACTGCATTTGCTGAAATTACTTTTACCCCCAGTGTTAAGACGGCCCAAAGCTTGTACGGCAGCCGTCAAGCCAACCAGGGCTTCGAGCTGTCGGAAGATGCCAAAAATAAATTGGCCGAGCGCGAGCTTGAGTTTATTACTGAGCGGGACAGCTTTTATCAAGCTACCGTATCGGAATCCGGATGGCCTTATGTACAGCATCGGGGCGGCCCGGCAGGCTTTCTAAAAGTGCTAGATGAATGCACCATCGGCTTTGCCGACTTTCGCGGTAATAAGCAGTATTTGAGTGTCGGCAATCTCAACGCCAATGACCGTATTTCCCTGATCTTGATGGATTACCCTAATCGCAGACGCTTGAAGATATGGGGCCGTGCCCGTATCGTCCATGAAAATGAAGAACCCGAATTAATCGCGCAACTTGAAGTGCCGTCCTATCGCGCCCGAGTTGAACGGGGCATCGTCATCCAGGTCGAGGCCTACGATTGGAATTGCCCGCAACACATTACGCCGCGCTATTCAGAGGCCGAAATAGACAATCTGATTGCCCCGTTAGTGGCAGAAAATAAAGCCTTAAAATCACAAGCCGCAGCAACAGTCGTGACTGATTTAAAGACGCTGGGAAATGGCCCGTTGGAATTGGTGATTTCCGGCATGCGCCAGCTTACCTCCCGCATCAGGAGCTTTGAACTTTGCAACCCTAACGGCAGCGAGTTGCCCGCATTCGAAGCAGGTGCGCATCTCGTAGTGCCGGTGCGCTTGGCTGACGGGTCGATAAGCTCACGACACTATTCGATTTGTTCAGACCCTGCCCGTAAAGACATCTATGAAATTGCCGTACTGCTTGATGAAAACGGTACCGGCGGTTCTCTGTCGGTACATCGGCAATTTACTCTCGGTTTATGTTTGCGATGCAGCTTGCCGCAGAATAATTTTAAGCTTCATGACCATGACAGTCCCGCCATTCTGATTGCAGGAGGCATCGGCATCACGCCTATTAAGGCAATGGCTCACGCGTTACAGTCGCAGCAACGAAACTTCCAAATCCATTATGCCGTCCGAAACGATCGGGAAGCGGCCTATCTTGAACAGCTAAGGCAAGCGTTCGGCGATAAACTCACTGTCTACCCATCCGAAAATGGCAGTCGCTTTAATCCAGATAGTTTATTGGCCTCCAGCTCCTCGGATGCCGTATTTTATGTTTGCGGCCCCGCTCGACTCATTGATGCCGTGACAAGCGCGGCTCAGTCGCAGGCTATCGATCCCGACAGGATTCGGTTGGAGCGGTTCGCCGCAGTAGCGATAGCGGGGGATCGTCCTGTTGAAATTGAGTTGCGGCGTTCGAACAAAATAATCCGGGTCGCTGCAAAACAGTCGGTTCTGGATGCGGTTCGCGAAGCGGGCGTCGATGCGCTTTATGATTGCCGCGTCGGCAATTGCGGCGCTTGCGCCGTTAAAGTGCTTGAGGGCATTCCCGAGCACCGCGATGCGGCCTTAACCAAAGCCGAACGGGAACGGGCCGGCCTGATGTGCATCTGTGTATCGCGCGCTCAATCGGAACGGCTGGTGCTTGACCTGTAAACTAACCGGAGGAAAAAACCATGATAACCCTTTACGAGTTCGCCTTATCCGGCAACTGCCATAAAATCCGTCTGCTGCTGTCGCTGTTGGACGTAAGCTATCAAAGTATCGCTGTCAACGGCTCAGAGCAGCAGCACAAGGCGGAAGATTTTTTGAAACTGAATCCTTTCGGCCAAGTGCCCGTGTTAACCGATGGCGACATCGTCATTCGAGACAGTCAGGCCATTCTGGTTTATCTGGCCAGAAAATACGGTAATGAACTCTGGTTGCCGACCGACGCGGCGGGACTAGGCGAAGTTATGGCTTGGCTCTCATCTGCCGCCAATGAAGTGGCGATGGGGCCGAACCGGTTACGCCTGCATTTTAAATTCGGTCGCACTATTAATCTCGATGAATCCAGACAAATCACCTCAAACTTGCTGAATATCCTGCAACAGCGTCTTGATAGCCATAGCTGGCTGGTTGCCGATCAAATAACCGTCGCCGACATTGCCGTTTATCCTTATATTGCATTGGCGCAGGAAGGCAAAATCGATCTTGAACCCTATCCGGCAGTCATGGCCTGGATAAGTCGAATTCAGGCACTGCCCGGCTACGTCGGCATGCCGGGAATGTGGCAATCCGAATAGCTTGCCAATCGCTACACCACCTCATTAATCAGGAGTTATCAATGAATACTAACGAAGCAGCACGCCCCCCATTACCGCCGTTTACCCAGGTAACGGCATCGCAAAAAGTACGCATGGCCGAAGATGGCTGGAACGGCCGCAGTCCTGAGAAAGTTGCTCTGGCCTATACCATCGACAGCCAATGGCGAAATCGTGCCGAATTTCCGGCAGGCCGGGAGCAAATCATCGAGTTTTTGACCCGCAAATGGGCTAAAGAACATGAATATCGCTTGATAAAAGAGCTTTGGGCTTTTGAAGGCAACCATATTGCCGTCCGCTTTGCTTACGAATGGCACAACGACAACGACCAATGGTTCCGTTCATACGGTAACGAAAACTGGGAGTTCGACCCAAACGGTTTGATGCGACGCCGCTACGCAAGCATCAATGATTTACCGATTAAGGAAAGCGAACGAAAATTCCATTGGCCTCTGGGCCGTCGTCCCGACGATCATCCGGGACTGAGCGATCTTGGGCTTTAAAACTTCGGTTCTTGATTTACCTTTTACCGGATCGGTTGAATTTTTTCACAACTCAACCGATCCGGCATCTTAATTGTATGTTGATTGCAATTTAAGCGCATTGGGTGTGCAAGTAGAACATTTCCTCCCTTCGATGCTGCTCCAGATAGCTACCGCTATCAATCCCAAAAGACTTGAATAGACTAAAGCTTGGGATAACTGTACGTTATAAGCATAAAAAATACCTATAGCGCTTAACAGTGCGAGCATCAACAGCTTCCAGTCACGATGCTGGCGAAATCCTAGGTAAGCACCGATAACAGCCAGCACAACAGAAAATTGCAGCAGATAAGTAAGCATCGTGTTGTAACGCGCAAAAAGAGCAGCACCAACAGAAGCCAGCAATGGCAGACAACAGGCTGGAGCGGCAATCAATGCCGCGAGCAATGTGCCAAACGTACCGGATTTATCAAGATAGTGTTTCATTTTTAAAGTCCTCGAAGATGTTCCACTCTTTAGCTATATATCATCGAATAGAGCTCGGCTACGGCCATAGCCGAATTAAATGCCATGATAGTACCCTCCCTGAGGTTCAGAATAATTGAGCGTCTGGACTGGTATAATCCAATCCGAGGGCGCTAGGCAGGTGGTGTCCTTGCAGGCTTGAGCGCGGATAAGCAGCCGGAGATTTTCTGTGCTGCCCGTAAGCGTCACCTGCACCGGAATGCTGATTTTCCCTTCATAGACTTTGATGTCGCCCAGCGGC
>CAZAUB010000251.1:0-3082 GCA_964488195.1 uncultured Methylobacter sp.
TGCATCCTGCATTTTGCTTCTTGAGATGCTAATGTTTGAAACGGTTATAGACACGCTCCGCTATCGTCACTCCGGCCAACGCCAGCGCGCCGGAAACAATGCCTGCCAATGCATTGAGCAGTAAAGAAGTCAGCGCTTCCAACATGCCGCCGATGCTAGACGCGACGTTGACGCTTTGGGCAAGGTGCTCGATGAAGTGGTGCGCTACGGGAATGCCGTGGATCAAAATCCCGCCGCCCACCATAAACATCGCCGCAGTGCCGACAACTGCCAGCAACTTCATCAGGTAAGGCGCGCCATGTAAACAGACTCGGCCAACTTGATGCTGGATTTTCGTCCATGGGCCGAGACCCGGCTTTTGGCACAGATAGAGTCCCGCATCATCCAGCCTCACTATGACTGCCACCAAGCCGTATACGCCTACGGTCATAATCAGCGCAATGCCGGAAACAACGGCCACTTTGGTCGCAAAAGCCGAAGTTGCCACGGCGCCCAGCGTGATGACAATAATTTCTGCCGACAGCACAAAGTCGGTACGAACGGCTCCCTTAATCTTGTCCTGCTCAAACGCCACCAGATCAACCTCGGGATTGGCGACTGCCGCCGCCAGTTCGGCATGATGGGCTTCATCTTCAGCATGAGTATGCAATAACGGGTGCGCCAGTTTTTCAAACCCTTCAAAACACAGATAAGCGCCGCCCAGCATCAACAACGGCATGATCAGCCACGGCGCAAGCCAGCTGATTGTCAGCGCGGTCGGCACTAAAATCAGTTTGTTTCTCAGTGAGCCTTTCGCTACCGCCCACACCACCGGCAGCTCCCGCTCCGCTCGAATACCGGATACCTGCTCGGCATTCAGCGCCAAATCATCACCCAAGACGCCGGCAGTTTGCTTCGCTGCAACCTTGGTCATCAAGGCCACGTCATCAAGGACTAAGGCGATATCATCAAGTAAAACTAAAAGGCTTGCACCGGCCATATTGGATTCTTCTGGTTATAGCGATTGCACTGCAACAACGGTTTTTAAATCTCCTCGGCAATCCAACATCTACGAGCCTTGGAGCTCAGTGGTGGGTATTTTAAAAGGCTACCTTGTACCAAATACCACGATAGTTTTGCCGTGCGCGGTAATCAGTTTTTTATTTTCCAGTTCTTTTAAAGCACGCCCGGCCATTTCTCTTGAGCAACTGACCATGCGACCGATTTCTTGCCTTGAAATATGCAGTTGCATACCATCTGGGTGCGTTATTGCCTCAGGACCTTTACACAAATCCATCAAGGTTCGAGCAATTCGCCCTTCTACATCCATAAACGCCAGATCACATAAATTACGACTAGTGGTTAATAATCGTGCCGATAATTGCTCGCCTATCATGAATAAAATGTCAACGCCATGCTCCATGAGTTCTTTTTTCATGATCTGGCGGAGTCGTTCATAACTTATTTCGGCCAAATGGCACTCGCTGCGCGTTTTAACGCTGACTTTCCGCCTTTCAGTCATTTTAAAAACGCCAATTTCACCGATAAATTCATTTTTATTTAAATAAGCGAGGATCAGTTCATGTCCACCTTCGGCTTCTTCCACGCAAACGCTGACCGAACCGTCTATGATAAAATACAGACGATCGCCTGTGTCTCCAGGGCGAATAATGGTGCTCTTAGCCGGATATTTTTTAATATGGCAAAAACGTAAAAAATGCTCCAGCGCTTCTTTATAAGAGGTTTCTTGGATCTTAAGTGTCATAACAATAATCCATCTATCATCAATGCTGCGGTAAGATCTGCTAACAATGCAGGATTTTAACAAAAAAATCAACATTGTCACTCTGGCAATAAGCGTTTTTATGCTACTCTATGCGTCATTTTTAACCGGGAAAATAAATGCAAGTAACAGTCAAATGGGTCGACGGCGTAATGTTCGTCGGCGAAACCGGCAGTGGGCATGCTGTCGTCATCGACGGCCCACCCGACCACGGCGGCCGTAATATAGGCATGCGCCCGATGGAAATGCTTTTGCTGGGCGTGGGCGGTTGTTCATCTTTTGATGTGGTTCAGATCCTGCAAAAAGGCAGAAATAACCTTGTTAAATGTGTGACTGAGGTTACCGCCGAACGGGTCGATGCCATCCCTAGCGTATTTAGCAAGATTCATTTGCATTTTATCGTTACCGGCCATGATTTGAAAGAATCAGCTGTTGAACGGGCAGTAAAATTATCTGCCGAAAAATATTGCTCTGCATCCATCATGCTGAGCAAAGCGGTGGAAATCACCCATGATTTTGAAGTTATCGAGGTTTAACTATTTTGAATAAATTGCAATTACACGGCTTTAACAATTTAACAAAGTCGCTCAGTTTCAATATCTATGACATCTGTTACGCTCCGGCTGAACAACAGCAGGCTTATATCGAATATATCGATGAAGCTTATAATGCCGATAAACTGACCCAAATCCTTAAGGATGTCGCCGAAATCATCGGCGCACAAATTCTTAATGTCTCCCGCCAGGACTATGAACCGCAAGGTGCCAGCGTTACCATGCTGATCTCCGAGGGCGAGGCGCCGCCGCCGCCCAGCATGAACAGCCAATCGCCCGGCCCCTTGCCTGAAACGGTGCTCGCGCATCTGGATAAAAGCCATATTACTGTACACACTTATCCTGAAAGTCATCCAGATAACGGCATTAGCACCTTTCGTGCCGATATTGACGTTTCCACCTGCGGCCGGATTTCGCCGTTGAAAGCGCTCAATTACCTGATTCACAGCTTTGAATCCGATGTGGTGACCATGGACTATAAAGTGCGCGGCTTTACCCGCGATATTTCCGGCAAAAAACATTATATAGATCATAAAATCACGTCTATTCAGGACTATATTGCCCTGGATACGCAAGAAAGTTACCAGATGATTGACGTGAATGTGTATCAGGAAAATATTTTCCACACCAAAATGATGCTCAAGGAAACCGAACTGGAGAACTATTTATTCGAGAAGGAATGTGACTTGTCCGCCGTTCAAAAAGCGGAAATAGAAAATAAGCTGCACAAGGAAGTGACTGAAATTTTTTATGGTCACAACTACCG
>CAZAUB010000251.1:3182-4509 GCA_964488195.1 uncultured Methylobacter sp.
CCAGATACTCAGGTTGATCTACTAAAGCCGCATTCAATAAATCACTTAACAACGCTTGCGACATTTGCGGATGATCCAGCATATAGCTGCCTGCCGAACCGCAGCATTGTATCGCCGCCGGCAACGCGGTAATTTTAATATCAGGGATTTGTTGCAGCAGCTTTAACGCTCCCTGTTCTTCGCGCATGATATTTTTTAATGAGCACGGCGTGTGCAGGCACACTGATGCGGTCAATGGCAGCAGTTGATCGCTGAGATTGCAGCCCGATTTGACCAGAAACTGGCTAATATCAACCACTTTTCCGGCAAACTCAGACTGCTGATATTCCTGCATTTGGCTGCCGCAACCGCTGGCGATGGTCACTACCGCATCTAAATCATTTCCCGCAAAAGCGCTGCAATTGATTGCGGCCAGTTGCTCCGCCTTTTCAATATCGCCGTCATGCCTATCCAGCGCGCCGCAACAGGTTTGCTGTTCAGGTAAATGCACATTAAAACCCGCCGCTGTTAAGACTTTGACTGCAGAACTGACGGTTTCATGATCCAGCAATGAACCCATACATCCTATAAACAAGCCCACGTTGCCCTTGGCTGGCGAGATTGCGGTAACGTAATATTGTTTTAAAGGTGTTCGATCGCTGTGGGTCGGCAATAAGCGATCAACTTTATCGAGCTTTAACAATTCGGGTAGTCTAAAAAAGCGAGCCGTTTTTTGCAAGCCGCTGGACTGATAAAAGCTTAAACCCGATTGCGCCAACCGATTTGTGGTTTTATTGTGGGACACTTCTTTCAGCAAAATCCCGGCTAAAGAAGATTTCTTCTTGTCTTTGATTTGCCCACGGAAATTATCAATCAAGTGTCCATAAGGCACCACAGCAGGGCAAACCCGTTCGCAGGATCGGCATAGCAGGCAATTATCGATATGCTCAACCAGCTTTTCTGAGGTTTCCAGATACCCGCCTGCCCAGGCTTGGATTAGTGCAATGCGGCCACGGGGCGACTCGTTTTCGTTTTGGGTTTTATTGTAGGTGGGGCAGTGCGGCAAGCATAAACCGCATTTGACGCAGAGATCCGCGTCGGCTAATAAGTTATTCATGGTTTTGTGCTGTGATTGCGTCAATTATTTCGGAGTACTCATCGGTTTTTGGCCGGTATAAAAACAGTCCAAGCGCGGACAGTCCGGTGAATATGTATAAGGTGTTAAAACCATCGCCGAACACAAACATGACCAAGCCAAAAATACCGACAACTTCTACCAGCGCCATCGAAACGATGACGGTCACCAGATAGCGGCTTTTTGCCGTGGCACATCGCTTCGCTGCTCCAT
>CAZAUB010000252.1:0-4499 GCA_964488195.1 uncultured Methylobacter sp.
CGTAAGCAGGAAAAAAAGCGCAGCTATCGGGATTGTTTTTATGGTCATGATATTTTCCCCATGAATTTAAGTCGCCTTACCAAGCGCCTGAGTTTTTAACATCGATTGCTCAAGATAGGCGGTAAAGCCCAGCGCCATCAAGAAGCTAAATCCGTAATAAATCAAAAAACATTTGGTCACTGATACGAAAATATTTAAAAATCCGCCGCCGGCGCTGGTTACAAGGTCGGTATACGGATCGGTTAGCCAATTTTGCGCGATCAGGCAAGCGACAGGCGCCCACCACAGAATAACACGGGCAACAAAGCTGATTCTTTGCAGTAAAGCGTCTTCCGGCTCCGGGCGGAACGCGCTTAGCAAGCCGAGAACGCCGTAACCGATCATCAGCAGATAGAGCAGCATCATGCTCCAGGCAGCCCAGCCGCCGCTGGACGCAAACAGCTGCAAGCCCATTAACGCGACCATAATGCCGCCGCCTAAGCCCGATAAAACCCTGATCGGCAGTGCAGCGGAAAATCGTTTGCGCAGGTGATTGGATCCTGCAACCAATGCCCCGGCAACAACCGCAAGCAAGACCATGATTCCTGCCCCGGCCGTCGGCGGCGTAAACATCAGCCCCAGTATTTCCGCTTCTTCATAGAAGACCGTCAGCATCAGTGTCAGCGATGTTATCCCCGCCAAAAATAGGGCCGCAGTCAAGCTCCCAAGCGGCATAAGCAGTCGTCCGCTTAATAAAGCAATAGCTACGCCCAGGGGCAGCAGTCCCCAGGCCAGCATATGTTCGGGGAAGGCGACCGTCGCCATTGCCGCCGCTTTTTTCTCATCAATCCCCAAGCCCATGATATTCCAGGGCCATACCAGCACCGAGGAACCAAACAGCATGCTGTGTTTAAATAACGGCAATACAAAGCCTGCAATTAACAAATAGGCGAATGATTTAATCCTTTGCTGCGTCCACAAATCGATTTCATCAAGTTCCCAGTCGTAATCGGATTCGACCGGCGCATCGTTGCTTTGGTTTGTTTGTAAGGCGGCTTGTTGTTCCTGCTCCTTTTTTTTATGCCATTTGGCAAAAACCACGCCGCAATGGCTGCATTCAAGTTGGCCTTGAGTGTGGTTTTGTCCGCACTTGGGGCATGCCGCCAATGTCGGCTGATTTTGTTCTGTTTGTATTTTTGCAACTATGCGTTGTCCGGCGGCTTCGGTTGCCGGTTCCGGTTGTTTTTGCCGGGTGATGTTTGGAGTCGATTCAGGCGCTGTTTTAAGCGCCGGGCTATCACTACCCATCTGTGTTAAAGCCGCGCTCAGCGCGGTTGTCAGTTGCACGACATCGCCATTGAATTCGGGCAGCTTGCCGCCCTGGACAAATGCGTAGGTATTTTTATCAAAGAGCAGATGCTGATTGTTGCTAAGCAGGTAGTCGGCAAAACGCCTGATTGAATCCTGCATGGTATTGCCTTTCACGTCGAAAAAATCGCTGTAGGTAATTTTGAAGCAGTCACAATTAAAAGGCTGCTTAAATCCTTTAAGAAACAGCAGCATGTTACTGTCGGCAACATCAGTATTTTCATACACAGACAGCAAGACAATATCCTGAAAAGGAATGTCCTGTTTATCGACACGGTTGATATTAATGCCGCCCTGACCCTGCGTAATTCTGTTGATGGGCAGGGGCGAACAACGTATATCACTGATACCCAGATGGTACTCCACTAAAGTTGGAGGCTGGGCATTTGGCGGTTTCGAATCTGGCATTGCAATGGCCTGACATAAGGCGCCCGCATTGTTGAGTGCGGTGACATACTGATTGGCAACGGCCCGGTTTAAATTATTTTTGAGGATTAAATCGGCATTGGAAAAGCGTTGTACGACGCTCTGTACATCTGTTTTATAAAGAGTTGCCAGATTCTGCATGACGGATGCATGGTCAATATCCGGGGCAAAACGGCCGGTAAAAACAACGTTATATTTTTGTTCATCGTTCATGGATTTTCACCTCATGCCGGAAAAAAGAGCCTGTAATCGTTCAGATCGGCCATGCCTGTGACACGCTACCTAATCAGAGAATATTTGATTCTTCCAGAAATTCCGACAATTGTGAGCTGGCAAGCCTAAGCCGCTGGCTCAGAGCACGGGAAATATTCCAGACAATTTTAAATGCCAGGGTAGGATGCTTGTCAGCCAAAGTCATCATACTGGTTTTGTCCAATGACAAAAAAACAGTTTCCTCATCTGCGCGGGCAGTCGCTGATCGAGGTTGCGCATCAATAACTGACATTTCACCGAAAGTACGTCCAACTCGCAGGGTTGAAATCAGTCTATTATTTTTGTAAATGCCAATTGAGCCCTGAACAATAATTCCCATGGAGGAACCTACTTCACCTTCTTTATAAATTACCGTGCCTTTTGATGCGGCGTAAGGTTTAAAATAGTAGCCTATGGTTTGCAACTGCTCCCATGAAAAATCCTCGCCCCAATGTGAAGCATCAAGTATGTGCGCGTTTGTTTGCCGTGTATCTTCAATGGTTATTAATTGTGGGGATTGGGATTTAGTCATGATAGCGTGGCCTGTCGGGTTGTATTTTTTGCAAAATGATAGCACTTAACCCCCTGTATGTTTTATAAAAACATGCGGATTTTGTCAGGTGTATTATTAACCTATGAATGCGCGTTCTTCGACAACTCGTGGCTAGGTTGAGCTATAGCATCCAAATTTATATTTATCATAGAATAACCCGATGCCATTTGGTATCCCCGCTCATTAATCAGTTTAAGATCACGCGGCTCTGTCTTAAGTTAAAGCAAATCTCAATGGTTACTGCATTTCTAATGTCTTTTTTTGCAATTCGGCTTATTATATCGGCCATTCTTGCCATGAGTGTAGGGGCGACCGGCCGGTCGCCCCTACACTCATGCTTACAACAATGATTTATGATAACGCACGATGAAACCTTATAAATTATTACTGCTTTTGCTGCTAAACACAGGTATAGCAGGCTGTGGACAACCCGGCCCACTATATTTGCCGGGGCAAGCTGCGCCGATTCATGTAGAGCCGGAACCCGCGCCAAAACCGGAACCCAAGCCTGAAAAAAACCAATAAGCATGGATTATTTTAATTACCGGAATGACGAGCTTTTTGCCGAAGATGTCGCTGTTTCTGACATCATCTACAAATACGGCAGCCCTTGCTACATCTATTCCAGGGCCACGCTGGAGCGGCACTGGACGGCTTTCGATCAAGCTTTTGGCGAACAAGCACACTTAATCTGTTATGCGGTAAAGGCTAATTCCAATATTGCGATACTCAATCTGCTGGCCCGGTTAGGTTCGGGTTTCGACATTGTTTCTCTGGGTGAATTGGAACGGGTTATTACCGCCGGTGGCGACCCTGAAAAAATTGTGTTTTCCGGTGTCGGCAAGCGTGAAGATGAAATTCTGGCGGCATTAAAAATCGGCATACGCTGTTTTAATATTGAAGTCAGCGGCGAACTGGATCGGATTAACCGGCTGGCCGGGCAGTTGGGCGTTATCGCGCCGGTGTCTTTTCGGGTAAACCCTGATGTCGACGCCAAAACCCATCCTTATATTTCCACCGGTTTAAAGGAAAATAAGTTTGGCATAGACATACAGCAGGCTTTGACTGAATATCGCCGTGCAGCGGCCATGTCCAATATCAGCGTGATTGGCATAGACTGCCATATCGGCTCGCAACTGACCGAAACCCGGCCGTTCCTGGATGCGTTGGATAAAATTCTGGATCTGGTTGCAACGCTTGAAGCCGAAGGGATTAAGCTGCATCATCTGGATCTGGGCGGGGGCTTAGGCATTTGTTATAAGGATGAACAGCCTCCTGAGCCTGCCGAATATATTCATGCGATTTTGGCGCGACTAGGCAAAACAGCCCCATTCGACAAGGCTCTCCTGAGCGAAGCCGAAGGACTCAGGACAGGTTTTGAGATTTTACTGGAACCGGGCCGCGCTATCGTCGGCAATGCCGGAATTCTGGTCACCCAGGTTGAATATCTTAAACCGACGGCCAATAAGAATTTTGCCGTCGTCGATGCGGCCATGAATGATCTGGTGCGCCCTTCTTTATATAGCGCCTGGCAAAACATTATTCCGGTAAACCTGCAAAGTAACGCGGCGGAAACAATCTGGGATATAGTCGGCCCGGTCTGCGAAACCGGCGATTTTTTGGGTAAGGATCGCCCGCTTAAAATTGCTCAGGGCGATTTGTTGGCGATACGCTCGTCCGGTGCCTATGGTTTTACCATGAGTTCAAATTATAATTCCAGGCCGCGTCTGGCTGAGCTGATTGTTGATGGAAGCCACTTGCACTTGATCAGGGAAAGAGAAACGATTGCGCAGCTATGGGCGGGTGAGCATTTGTTGCCTTAGGGTTAGTTACTCAGCAGCAAACACAAACGCCACAGATTAAACGTATTACCGCAAAGGAGCGCAAAGTTATACGCAAAGTAACGCTAAGAAAACTTTGT
>CAZAUB010000253.1:0-4489 GCA_964488195.1 uncultured Methylobacter sp.
GTGCCGCCTGTGATAAATACCATGTGCATTTAATCGCCGATGAAATCGCAGTCGGTTTTGGGCGTACGGGGACGTTATTCGCCTGCGAGCAAGCGGCAATCAGCCCAGATTTTATGTGTTTGTCCAAAGGTCTAACGGGCGGCTATCTACCGTTGTCGGCGGTGTTGACCACCGATCAGGTGTATCAGGCATTCTATGCTGACTATCAACAAATGACTGCTTTTTTGCACTCCCATAGTTATACGGGAAACGCGCTGGCGTGTAGAGCAGCACTTGCCACCCTGGATATTTTCCAGCAGCACAACATCATCGAAAAAAACAAATCCTTGGCTGATAGTATGGCGAAAGCGGCAGAGCGTTTTCATCAGCATCCGCATGTCGCTGAAGTCCGGCAAACGGGCATGATACTGGCGATTGAACTGGTCAAAAACAAGCACACCCGCGAACCTTATCCCTGGCAGGAACGTCGCGGACTTAAAGTCTATCAATACGCGCTGTCTAAAGGTGTATTATTACGCCCCTTGGGTAACGTCATTTATTTTATGCCGCCCTACATTGTGACCGAGGATGAACTTTTGTTAATCGCCGAGGTGGCTTGGCAAGGTATACAACAGGCGGTTAAGGACTGATTATGCGAGTCTCCAGACTATATACGCCAGCGCTGCTGGCTACAGGCAAACACATCGAACTGGATGATGACAACGGGCATTATGTCAGAACGGTATTGCGGCTAAAAAAAGATGCCGAAATCATTTTATTTAACGGTCATGGTGGAGAATATTTGTGTACTGTTGCCGAAGTCAGCCGAAAAACCGTGCTGATTGCCGTCGAGCAATGGACTGACCGCAGTGTGGAATCACCGCTACAGGTGACTTTGGGCTTGGGTATCTCACGGGGCGACAGAATGGATTTGGTGGTACAAAAAGCCGTAGAGCTGGGTGTAAACCACATCACGCCGTTATTGACCGAACGTTGCATGGTGCAATTTAAAGGCGAAAAAAAGCCGCATCGTTTGTTGCATTGGCAAAAAATAGTTCAACATGCCGCAGAACAAAGCGGCAGAACCACCTTGCCCGCATTGCTGGAAGTCGAATCGATACAAAATTGGGTAGGCAACCAACACGGTTTAAAAGTGTTTCTCGACCCTTATGCAGAAACAACATTGACGGAGTTAAAACCAGGAACAATGCTTGAATCGATAAAAGCCTGTCCTGAGAGTAATCGAAGGGTGACCCTACTTACCGGCCCCGAAGGCGGTTTTTCCAACCAGGAGCGAGACATGGCGAAAGCCTCCGGCTTTATTCCCGTCCGTTTAGGCGCTCGCATATTAAGAACCGAAACCGCATCGCTTGCCGCCTTAGCTGCGGTGCAGCTGTTGTGGGGCGATTTTGGTAAAGGAAACATCGAATGATCAGAAATATTATTTATTCCATCGTGCCTTTTTTGGTATTGCTGGCCGCTTCATCATTAGCCTGCATCGTAGGCTATTTTGTTATGCTGGGCATAGATGGTTATTTTCCTTTATCAAAAATAATAACCAAATCCACGCAGTTATTTTTGGTGTTGAGTATTTTTCCGGCCATGGCCTATCTCAAATTTAACAAGGGCGATTTAGGGTTTGCTGCAAAAGCCGTATTTATTAAGCAAGTATTGCTGGGGTTTGGCTTGGGATTTGCGACCTTGATGCCGGTGTTTATTGTCCAGTATGCGCTTGGCATCAATGTCATTGATGAAACTCAGCAATGGACAGTCGGTTTTGTGGCTGAAAAAATGCTTATTTCGTTGTTGCTTGCGTTGTTGATCTCAATGATTGAAGAACCAATTTTTCGAGGCATTCTATTCGCCGGTTTAAAAAAGAAGTTACCGGTCATATCGGCAATTTTGATCAGCTCAACTTATTATGCCGCCTTGCATTTTTTAAATAGCAAAACCGAGATACCGTTTGAACAAGTTCATCTTTTAAGTGGTTTTACCTTGCTAGGCGAAGCATTTGCTAATTTACTGAATCCGGAAATTCTATCGACATTTATAGCGTTGCTGATGGTGGGTATTTTTCTTGGAACGCTCAGGGCTCAGGTAAAAGAGGGCTTGGGATTATGTATCGGCTGTCACACCTGTTGGGTGTGGCAAATCAAAATGAGTAAAAATTTATTTAATACCGATTTTAGCTCTGAATACAGTTATCTGGTCAGCAGCTATGATGGTGTCGTCGGGCCGTTGGTTACCGGCTGGCTCAGCCTCGCCATCATCGGCTATTTTGTCTATAAAAAGGCGCAGGGATAAATTTTAGTCCCTGAAATTTTCAAACTGCAACGGCATTTCCAGCTTTTCTTCCCTGAGCATTTTAATCACATCCTGCAGGTCATCCCGGTTTTTACCGGTGACCCTGACTTGGTCACCCTGAATGGCCGCCTGGACTTTCAGTTTTTTATCCTTAATCAACTTAACGATTTTTTTGGCTAGCGCCGAATCCAGACCCTGCTTCATGATAATTTCCTGGCGCACCGATTTACCTCCGGGCTTGGGATCGCCAACCTCCATACAGGCTATATCGACGCCGCGCCGACTGAGCTTGGTACAGACCACACTGAACATTTGCTGTAACTGAAACGTCGATTCAGAGGTCATAATCAATTTGTCGTCGGTTAATTCAAAGCTTGAGTCGGTGCCCTTAAAATCAAAGCGCGTGGTCACTTCTTTATTGGCTTGATCGACGGCGTTTTTAATCTCGTGCTTATCGAATTCGGAAATGATGTCGAAGGAAGGCATGGTGATGATGTCAGGGTGATGAAAGGAACACACTATAATAACCTTTGCGGCATTATTCAACACCATTCAGTCCATTTATCCCGACTTAATAAACTCGCTGACCGCCTTAATGCGCAAGCGGCGTATCGCTTCGCCGATCTGCGCGCCTTTAAGTTCGCCATTCAAAATCGACGAGGTGTCAACAGATGCGGCCGCCCTGGCTGCACCGCTCAGCAGCTCGGCTTGAGGATAAGGCGCATCTTCAAAGCCGGTTCTGCCTTTGGCATCGGCTTCGCAGGCCAGCAAAAACTCAGGCAATTTATGGGTCGGCTTATAGGCCCCTAAAGCGGCCAGCATATCGGTTATTGTTGCAGCGCGTAGTTCAAAAGCCCGGTGGCAGTGGGTATGATATTGCATGACCTGCAAGGCCAGCGCTTTAAACGAGTTAGGCACACGCAAGCGCTCGCACATTTGCTCAAGAATGGGCAGCCCTTGGGTTTCATGTCCGTGATGATGCGGCCAGTGTACTTTGGGCGACACGCCCTTGCCCAAGTCGTGGACTAACGCCGCAAATCTGACTTCGGGGCTGGATGACAAAAGGGCTGCCTGCTCCAAACAGAGCATGGCATGAATGCCGGTATCGATTTCCGGGTGATATTTTTCCGGCTGCGGCACGCCAAATAAACAATTTATTTCCGGGAAGATTTTATCCAGCGCAGCGCAATCTTTTAAAATATAGAAAAAAGCACTGGGCGATTTCTCGTTAAGCGCCTTAAACAGTTCCGCCCAGACCCGCTCAGGAACCAGATAATCCACTTCCCCTGCCGTCACCATGGACAGCATCAAACCCTTAGTTTCTTCGTCCAGCGTAAAACCAAGATGACCGTAGCGGGCGGCAAAACGGGCGACACGCAATATCCGCACCGGGTCTTCGGCAAATGCCGGTGAAATATGCCGGAAAATACGTTTATCAAGATCGAGTTGCCCGCCGTAAGGATCGATAAGCTGTCCTTGTGGCGTCATTGCCATCGCATTGATGGTCAGATCGCGGCGAATCAAATCCTGTTCCAGGCTGACATCCGGCGATGCGTGTATGGTAAAACCTTTATAGCCGGGCGCGGTTTTTCTTTCGGTTCTGGCCAGCGCATATTCTTCATGGCTTTGCGGATGCAAAAACACCGGAAAATCCTTGCCGACCGGCCGAAAACCCTGTTGCACCATGGATTCCGGGGTCTCGCCGATCACCACCCAGTCCCGCTCCTTGACCGGAAGCCCCAGTAATTTATCGCGCACCGCGCCGCCAACAAGGTATATTTCCACTGAGTTGCTCAAGCCGTTTAAATAATGCGCCTAGAATAGCACAGCCGTATTCAAAGAGGCATAATGCACATACGGGTGACCAGCAGATAATCAGGGGAATAAAGTGATAGCAATTTTTTTAGCCAGTATTTTATTGGGCGCAGTCGCGGGATTGATGGCGGGGCTTTTCGGGATAGGCGGCGGCCTGATTATAGTGCCGGTTTTAGCGATGTTGTTCGCGGCGCAAGGATTCCCCGCCGAACTGGTCATGATCATGTCGGTGGCAACCTCGCTGGCGACCATTATCTGCACCTCGGTCTTTTCGGTGCTGGCGCACCATCGTTTGAATTCGGTATTGTGGCCTAAAGTACTGGCCCTGGGGCCGGGAATTATGGTCGGCGCGGCGGTCGGATCGGTGGTCGCGGATCATATAGCCGGCGGC
>CAZAUB010000254.1:0-4487 GCA_964488195.1 uncultured Methylobacter sp.
AAACTGGACAAGACACTTGCCGCCGAGGGCGAAAAGGTGTTCAACAAGAAAGATCCTGCCGAAGGCAATGAAAGCTGCGCCGATTGCCACGGTATCAAGGAAGGAAAAATGCGTTCTTTGACTCACAAAACCTGGGCTACGCCTCTGCTGGATGTCGGCACGGACTCCAGGGAAGTGAACTTGCTGGGTTCCCAGATCAAAACCGGCGTACTCGAAGGTGCGGTGATTTTCCCAGGTAAGCCGCCGCTCAAAGCAGTTGACTCGGCCTTTTCGGTTTTGGGAACCGTCGTTGGCGGCGCCATTCTTCAGCACTATCTTCCGGTCGAACTCAACGCGCAACAGCAAAAGGAGCGGAGCAAGCTGGATCGGTTGAAATCGATGTTTGAAAAGGAAGTCGAAAAACTCGAAGACCTCGGCGATTTAGGCAATTTGGACGACCTCAAGGAAACCTTCAAAATAAAGGAACCAGCCGCCACGCCGACCTTTCCCTACGAGTCCCGTGTGCTTCAGGGGATTTGGGCAGCCGCACCCTGCATAACGGATCGGTATCGACTTTGACCGAGTTATTGACGCCAGCTGAAAAACGGATTAGCGAATTCAAAGTCGGCCCTGCCTATGACCCGGATAAAGTCGGGCTAGCGGTTAATCAGACCAAGTTCAACTTCACCCTGAAAACGACGGATTGCAGTAAAAGAGACTCCGGCAACAGCCGCTGTGGTCACGATTACGGCACCCGTTTTACCGATAAAGAGAAGAAAGCTCTACTCGAATACCTAAAGGACCTGTAAGTCTGATTTGCATTAATAATAGAATTGATTGTAGGAGCGGGCCATGCCCGCGAGCTTCTTTTTCGCGGGCATGGCCCGCTCCTACGCTCCGTCCTGTTATTTTGGGCAAAATACGCCTCGTTTGTGCGGCTTCCTCACCTCTGTTACCGGTGGCTACCGAAATGAAGGCCTTAAAAAGGAAACAATCATGAGCAATAACCCTACCCATTATTTGGAGCAGTACGACGCGGCGACCGATGCGGATAAATTTCCGTTAGTACGGCACTGGATGTACAACGAGCCACTGCCGTTTTTCAAAGAACTGCGTGAAAAGCGCCCCATACTCGTCACGCCTGAATGCACGTTACTGGCTTTATTTGACGATGTTACCGATGTACTGAATATGCCCACGGTATTCACCGTTGAGCTTTATGTGGCGAAGATGGCCGATTACCTGATGGCCCATGACGAGGATGCTTTGCATACCCGTGAAAAAACCATCATGCAGAGCTTATTGAATCGCGATGATTTGCCGCAGGTTAGGGCTATGGTCGCCACTATCGCCAAAGCGATACTTGAGCTAGCCGATGGGCGGATAGAAGTGGTAAACGATTACTGCCGAATGGTGCCTGCGACGTTGGTCCAGGATTATTTCGGGCTGATCGGCGCAGACCGCAAAGACTTGATCGAATGGTCCTATTGGAACCAATACAACACGTTTCATAACCAACCCTTCGACCTTTTACCGGAGGAACTGTCCAAAAAAGTCGCCAACCACCAAAAAGAAGCCTCGGAAAAACTGGGTAAGTACATCGGCGGCTTGATCTTGCGCCGCTTACCGATAGCCAAAGCAAGGCAGGCGCTAAGCGCCTTGCTGACGCCTTGGCAGCTGCTGAAAAAACTGCTGGGGCAGCAATCCGGACAGACCGAGCATAAACTGACTGACGACATCGTCACACGAATGCTGCGAACTTCTTACCCGGATGCGGTGGATTTCGACATCAAGCGCTTGGGCATCAACGCAGGCGGTCTGTTGATCGGTGCTATTGAAACCACTTCGCAGGCCGTTGCGCAGATCATTCAATTTTTGCTGGAGCGGCCGGAATTGCTTTCCAAGGCTGTCGATGCCGCACAACTGGATGATCCAAAAGCATTCGATAATACGGTCTGGGAGGCCCTACGGTTTGTGCCTATTGCACCGTATCTGTTCCGTAAAACAGCCAGCGCCTATACCGTCGCCAAGGGTACGACACACGCAACCACCATTAGCCCTGGAACCTATGTTCTTCCGTTAACCCTCTCTGCGATGTTCGACCCGAAGGCATTCGAATCGCCGGACGAATTTATCGCTGAACGTAACTGGTATCACTACTTCCATTTCGGCTTCGGCAGCCACGAATGCCTCGGCAAATACGTCGGCATGGTATTAATCCCGGAGATGGTTCGTCAGGTGTTGTTAAGGCCGGGCATTAAGGCGCAGGGGAGTATTGATTACAAATCGGGACCATTCCCAGAACATTACGACCTTTCCTGGGGTGGTTAGCTGAAGCCGGGGAACCGGTACATGGCGCAAACTAAATACAGTAGACAATAAATACCTTTAAGGAGGAATCATGGCTGCAAAACTATTGGCCGGCCCAATCTTACGCCGGACGACAAAAAACCGGGTATGCGTGTGGTTAGCCACCGCTCAATCCATGTCATTACGGTTAGCAGTAACAGATGCTCAAGGAAAGTCGTTAGGGCAAAGTAACGTAGAAGACCTGAATGAACAACGCGTGCAACTGGGCGAAAATCTTTGGATCTACCTGTTGCAAGCGCGACCAAACGAAGATGCAGGCTTCCTAATCGATACGCTATTGTGTTATCGCCTTGACGAAGTCGATGTAAAAGGCAACGTTACCCCCTTGAACCTTGCCGATCTGGCTTACGGTTCACTCCAGTATCCCAGTTTCTTTATCCCGACCAAACTCAAACAGCTATTGCACGGCAGTTGCCGAAAACCTCACGGCGGCTTTGACTCAGAAAAGCAAAAGCCCATGCCGGATGCCCTCAGCCACGGACATGTGTTACTGGAAAAAACCTACGACAAGCTGGAGCTACGCCCGGCTATTTTATTGTTAACAGGCGATCAGATATACGCCGACGATGTGTCCATTTCCCTGCTGGCCATGCTGCGACAACAAGCGGTAGCCGTTACCGGCAAACAGGAAACCTTGCCCTTGGTCGATAGCGCGATCAACCCCGATTCGTCGCTAGCCACTCGCTTGGATCCATCCAGCATCCCTTTGCATGGCCGCAAGCAGGCGCTCAAAGACAAGCATAAAACTTCCGATGCCGGTTCCGAGGCAAAGGATTCCGGTTTCAGCTCCGGTGAATCGGAAAACCATTTGTTCACATTTGGCGAATTCGCCACCATGTATATTTACGCCTTCGGTAACCTCCCCGCCTGGAAACCGGTGTGGGACTGGCCGCAACTGGAAAAACTGGGGGTGGTAACCAATTCCGAAGAAGCTAAAGAGGCTAAAAAAGCCTGGGGCAAGCAGGACGCGCCGTTGCGCTCTTTTCACAAAACCTTGCCCAAGATACGCAAGCTACTGGCTAATGTAACCACGTACATGATCTTCGACGACCATGACGTTACCGACGATTGGAATATCACCGGCGACTGGTACGACGGCGTACGCGACTCGCCGATGGGTCGGCGCATTGTCTCCAATGCCTTGGCATCTTACTGGGCTTTCCAGGCCTGGGGCAACGATCCTGATAACTTTGACAAAGACCTGATTCTCACCATTAAACAGCAGCTTAATGACGACAAAGATGATGGCGTCATCGGCGACCGCTATGACCTACATACTTGGAAAAGCCGGGGCTGGGGGTTCTCCATTCCCACCGAGCCACCCATTATCGCGATGGACTCCCGCACCCAGCGACAGTACGAAAATAAGTATTACCCCGCGCTGCTGCTGGATCGCTATGCACTGGACTGGTTACGGGTGGAATGGGCCAAGTTGAAAACCGGCCAACACATCGACGGCAGCACCTGCCCGGTAATTATCGCCACTACGCCGGTCATGGGTTTTTCCACCATCGAATTCTTCCAGCAGCTGGCCTTGTGGCTGGCGGGCTTAGCGGAAAGCTGGAAACCGATACAATTACTGGAACGACTGGCCGGTAAGGAAGGCTTTATTACCGGCTGGATGGTAAACAAACTGGATGCGGAATCCTGGAGTTCCAACAAGGAAGGCTTCGTTGGCTTTATGGATGTTCTGGGTCGACGCATGGGCATCTACCGTTGCGTGTTCCTCTCCGGCGATGTGCACTATGCCTTCACTGCCGACGCCAGGTTCGAACACCAAAATCGCGTATTGCAATGCTACCAGTTGACCAGCAGTGCCCTGAGCAATGAACCAGACGCCAAGCAATCCAGGTTTCTGGAGGAGGCCGCCAAGCACCACACCGGCATAAAAACCCACCGCAACTGGACATTACTACCCGAGCAGCACTGGATCGCCAGGGTGAAACTGCTGGAAGCAGAAAATAGCAAATTGCGCGTGGTCGCCAAGTGTAATCTGGGATTGGTGGAATTTGATGATGGTTTGCCGGTTAGCCATACCTTGCTGACCGGCAGCGGTAAGTTGGTTTACCTCTTGCCCGCGCAGACGGGTTTATCGCCGGACTAAATGCTTTCCTAGAGCGGAGAGCTTGCAGGTTATA
>CAZAUB010000255.1:0-4461 GCA_964488195.1 uncultured Methylobacter sp.
GGTTAGGGCAAGCCATCTTGCGTTATTGCTGTCCAGCGATGAGAAAATGCAGGAACGTAAGCACTTGGCAGCGCTTTGCGAAAGGTTCGGTGTCGCCCCGCCTGAAAAAGACGCGGATCACTTTAGTGCGACTTTCAATTCCTTTCAAATACGTTGGGAGCAACACGGCGAGTTCAGCACTTACAGCTTTTATGCGCATGACACCCCCAAAAGTCCTTTTGCGGATTCTGCGTTAAAAAAAGTACCGGTGGACTGGATGTCGCAATTAACCGGGCAAGTCATTGTTGCGGCTCATGCAACCATTGTTTCGGCTGCCGACATTAATTATCAGGAGAATGCCGATTTAGCATCCCTGTCGGTTCACTTTGCCGACAATCCCGTTATCGGTTCCAAAGTCACCGGCGGTGCCGCGTCGGTATTCACGGATTTTCGCATTCATGTTGACGGCTTTAGCCGTTTTTTGATTATTAACCATGACTTAAGAACGGAACAGGCAGGGCGCTTATTGCAGCGATTATTTGAAATTGAAGTGTACCGGGTTATGGCGTTGCTGGCTTTTCCCATCGCGCGTAAGCTGCGGCCTGCATTAAATAAGTCCGACCGGCAACTGTATAGCATCACCAACGCAATGACGCTACCTGACAATAATGACGGCGAATTATTGGATGAGCTGACCACGCTGGCCGCTGAAGTTGAAAATTATATCTCCAGCAATCACTTTCGCTTTGCGGCCGCCGGCGCCTATTATCAACTGGTGCAACAACGAGTCAGCGATTTACGCGAAGTTCGGATTCAAGGCATTCAGACCTTAGGTGAATTTATCAAACGACGGCTGGAACCGGCGATTAACACCTGCGAATCAGTCTCGCACCGCTTTACCCTGCTTTCCGAGCGGGTCAGTAACGCGAGTCAATTACTGCGCACCCGTGTCGACATTATTATTGAGAAACAAAACCAAGGCTTGCTCACATCAATGGCCTTACGGGCAAAGATGCAACTGCGTATGCAACAAATGGTCGAAGGCATTTCGATGGTCGCCATTACTTATTATGCAGCCAGTCTTATCGGTAAAATAGCCGAAGCGCTTCATATGATTGGCTGGAAAATCAATCCAGGACTCATTGAGGGCATTTCCATCCCCTTTATTTTGATCATCATCGCTATCAGCACCAAGCGAATTCATAAAATAATTGCCAATACCACTGAGTGACAAGATTCTTTAAGGATGATTAAAAACGGACAAAACACAAATCCAGACCATAGTTGACGTCTTTTAAAATCCATCTCACCGGACAAATCAAAAACTTAAATCTAACCTGCACAGCAAGAGTATCTCCGGTCATTTCTGTTATATTAAGACATGCCATGAATCCATTCGTAATGACTATGAACAATCACCAGACCATGCCAGCTGCCGAGGCTTTTAGACTGCTTAGCACGAACAATCAAATGGCCGTCATTGATGTAAGGTCGGAGGGGGAATACGAAAAGGCGCACTTTAACAACACGGTAAATATTCCGATACTTTCGGATGCCCATCGTCATGATGTTGGACTGACCTATAAGACCGAAGGCTCGGAAGCCGCCAAGGCGCTCGGACACAAACTGGTCAGCGGCGCTTACAAGGAACGGATGATCCGGCAATGGTGCGAGTCGATTAATAGCCATCCCCGGCAACCCGCTTTGATCTTTTGTTGGCGCGGCGGGCTGCGCTCCCGGTTAGCCCAGGATTGGGTGCATCAAAACGGGCTGGAAGTGATCCGGGTTGATTCAGGCTATAAAGGCTTAAGGCATGAGGCGCTTAAGGTTATAGAAAATCCTGTGCCCTTCGTAATCCTGTCCGGCATGACCGGATCGGGCAAAACCCGCTTAATCCATAAACTCCGGCACTTTGTCGATCTTGAAGCGCTTGCCAACCATCGGGGCAGCGCTTTCGGATCGCATGTTGGCGAAGGCCAGCCCCAGCAAGCTACGTTTGAAAACAAGTTGGCGCAATCCCTTTACCAAGTCGCCGATAACTACGTGCTTGAGGATGAAAGCCCCAATATCGGCCGGTGCCATGTGCCTGATTTATTTTATGCCCGGATGGCCTCGGCGCCGATGGTGATGGTCGAAACACCGACCCGGATTCGGGCAATGGAAATATTTAAGGAATATATTCAAGCCCCTGTTGCAGGCGGCATGCCGTTACCTGAACTGGAAACCAACTTTGCAAAAAATGTCGAACGGATTAGAAACAAGCTGGGCGGTCTGGAGTGCGATCACATTAAAAATCTGCTGAGACTCTCTTTTCAATTCGATGCGTTGAATGAAGACTATACAGAGGCTTATCTCGACTGGATTGAGCGCCTGCTGACCCATTATTACGACAAACTTTATATCCATTCACTGTCTTTAAAGTCACGAAAGACCTTGTTTAAAGGATCGTGGCAGGACTGTCTGGATTTTTTGACGCAGCTGCATGATGAATAACAACGCAACTCCGATAGTTTCAGACCTGGTTTTGCTCGGCGGCGGGCATGCCAACATCCAGGTCTTGAAAATGCTGGCCATGAACCCGGTTGGCGGGCTTAGGATCACCCTGATATCCGACCAGACGCATTCGCCGTACTCCGGCATGATACCCGGCTACTTGGCGGGCTATTATTCCTATGAAGAATGTCATTTCGATTTAAGACGAATCTGCGAGGAACTCGGTCAGCGTTTTATCAAAGCCAAAATCATCAGCATCGATCCGCAACGGAAAAAAATACAACTGGAAAACAGGGCTGAAGTCAGTTACGACTGCGCGTCCATTAACGTGGGCATAGCACCTAAAAACATCGAATACTCATCGGACGAAGCGGCTGTAAAGCTTATCCCGCTTAAGCCGATTTCAAAATTTATCGCGCATTGGGATCGGTTGATAGCCGACCTAACGGCTTATAAAGATAGCGATTCGCTACAGATTGCCGTTGTTGGGGCCGGTGCTGCGGGTGTTGAAATCTCGATTATCCTGAAAATGCTGATCGACCAGAATAACTGGAATGCCGAGGTGAGCCTTATCCACCGGCATGAATTCCTGGTTTCAGCCCAAGACCTCTTAGCCCAAAGAAAGCTGTCAAAAACACTCAAAGAGCTGGGCATAAAAGTCTTACAAAACACCCTCGCGCTTAAGGGACAGGAAAACGGTTTGGTGCTTAAAGACGAACAGGGGTTTATCCAGACTAAAGATTTTTATCGGGTGCTGACAGCTACTCAAGCCTCTGCGCCGCAGTGGTTTAAACATTCAGGGCTACCGGTCAACCCGGACGGTTTTGTAAAAGTCACCGGAAATCTGCTGGTTGAAAATGAACGCGACCTGTTTGCCGCCGGGGATTGCATACACTTCTCGCCGTCTCCGTTGAAGAAAGCGGGCGTTTACGCAGTGCGCCAAGGCATGGTGCTTGAGCAAAACATACGCGCTTTTTTCACCGGAAAATCCGCGTTAAAAACCTTTCGCCCCAAGAAAAACGTCCTGTCTTTAATAACCATCGGCGAACGCAAAGCTCTGGTTCATCAGGATAGCGCATCGATCCTCAGATGGATGTGGCCTTCATTGCTGTGGACGGTTAAGGACGGAATCGACAGACGCTTTATGCAGCGCTTTCAGGCCAGTACTTTCAGCAGAAAGCCTCAGCATTTTAATAAAATCATGCCGGTGCCTAACAGCACGCTGGTTCCCGAAGATTGGGAAAGCAATACCTGCGGCGGCTGCGGCAGCAAGCTTGCCGCTTCCACGTTAACGCTGAGCCTGAATAAACTGGACATCCCCAAAGACGACTCTGTTTTGCTGGGCGTTAAGGGTGGCGAAGACTGCGCGTTGACCCGGTTTTCCGAGCATACCCTATGCCTGCAAAGCATCGATCAGTTCCGCTCGTTTATTTCCGACCCTTACTTGCTGGGTCAAATTGCCGCCCAGCATGCATTAAGCGACATCTATGCGATGGGCGGCGTTGCCAAGACCGCGCAAGTCGGCCTGACACTCGGAGCCGCAAACAAAAAGATTCAGCAGGAGGATATTTTTCAGCTGATGTCGGGCGTGCTGGATATTCTGACTAAAAGTGCCGTCTCCCTGGTCGGCGGCCATACCGGCGAAGGCACGGAGCTTGCCATTTCGATTGCAGTCCAGGGCGAAGTAGCATTGGAGCAGGTTTTAAGGAAACAGCTCACTAAACCGGAAAACCGGTTGATACTGACCAAACCCATCGGCACCGGCGCTATCTTTGCCGCCAATATGCTTGCCCAGGCCAATGGCAAACTGGTGGATCAGGCGCTTTCAAGCATGCTGCAATCCAACAAAACCGCGATGGAAATCATCAAATCCTTTAGCGTTTCCGGTTGTACGGATATTACCGGCTTCGGCCTACTGGGCCACGCATTTGAAATGCTGGGAAAAAACACTGACGCCGCATTGGGCGTTAAAATCGACTACAAGGCGAT
>CAZAUB010000256.1:0-2068 GCA_964488195.1 uncultured Methylobacter sp.
GCCAGTCGGGAACTGGCGCGGCGGAGAAAAATGACTTTACTAAAGTATCGGTGTTTGAGCTGAATGAAAAATCCAGGCCGGGCTTTATCTTTAAACATAAGACGGATAACAAACTTTGGGACAGGTTTGAGCAGCAACAGACGGTCATAGTCACCGAACCCTATGCTTATCACCATGGCATCAAAATAGGCCGGAAAATTCTGTTGCAGACCGATCAGGGCAATGAGCCTTTTGAAGTGATAGGCATTTATGCGGATTACAGCGGCGACCAGGGGCATCTGGCCATGAGCCGCCGGAATTATCGGCATTACTGGCCGGATTTGGGATATTCCGGCATCGGCGTTTATGCCAAGGACGGCGTCGACTTGCAACAACTGGAAAATCAGATCAATAAACTCATAACAGGGCAACAGTCGGTCAAATCCGATCAGGCGATTTATAAAGCTTCAATGGCGGTGTTTGAACAGACCTTTACTATTACTGAAACATTGCGCTGGCTGTCAGCTGCTATCGCTTTTGTCGGCGTGTTCAGCGCGTTGATGGCATTACAGTTTGAGCGAACCCGGCAACTGGGCATATTGCGGGCCATAGGTATCACTTCCGGGCAACTTGCTGTGCTGATTACCGGTGAAACCGGTTTGATGGGACTGGTCGCCGGTCTCATTGCCGTTCCTGTCGGTTATATTGTCGCTTATGTGTTGATTTTTGTGATTTACCAGCGCTCATTCGGCTGGACGATGGCGTTTCATTTTAATTCCGGGGTGATTTACCAGGGCCTGGCTTTGGCGCTGATTGCAGCAACGCTTGCCGGCATTTTGCCCGCGCTAAAAATGGCGCAAACCAAGCCCGCAGAGGCGTTGCGATCAGAATGAAAGGTAAGCGAATTTTTCTTGGTTTAATCATACTGCTGGTTATTCTGGCGGTAATTGTTTTATGGCGGCCTTCGATGTTTCCATCCGATATCGAACCTGTTGCCGATCAATCTTTCAGCAAAACAGCAGCCCAAAAAGATAAATCGTTCAGCGACCTGTTATCCGAAGACGATGCAGAGTTTGCCCGGGCCTTGAAACCTCAAAAGTTCTCATTCCCATACGATCACGGCGCGCACAACTCATACCGGACTGAATGGTGGTATTTCACCGGCAATCTGGAAAATCCCGATGGCCGAAAATTTGGCTATGAACTGACTTTTTTTCGCTTTGCGCTCTCGGCAAAGACCCATTCATCCCGGTCTGTCTGGCGAAATAATCAACTGTATATGGCCCATTTGACGCTGACCGATGTCAAAGAAAATCGATTTTACACGGATGAACGTTTCAGCAGGGCGGGCAATGATCTTGCCGGTGCAGCCGATAACAAGTATCAGGTTTGGTTGTACGACTGGTCGGCAACGGCAGAGGACAAGATAGATTTTCCGCTACGCTTGCGGGCTAAAAGCGATGAATTTGCCATTGATTTGCTGTTAAACACGCAAAAAAGCCTGGTTTTACAGGGAGAGCAGGGTTTAAGCCGGAAAAGCGCTGAACCCGGCAATGCCTCCTATTATTACTCCTATACCCGATTGCCGACTCTGGGCACTCTGAGCATAGCCGGCGATAATCATTCAGTAACCGGTAATAGCTGGATGGACCGGGAATGGAGCACCAGTTCCTTGTCAAAAGAACAAAGCGGCTGGGACTGGTTCGCCTTGCAGTTCTCCGATAACAGCGAATTAATGTTTTATCAATTAAGGCGCAAAGACGGTCAACAAGACAGCAACAGCGCCGGCTCTGTCGTTCTGGCAGACAGTACGAAAGTGCCGCTGAAAGTGCAGGATGTCACGATAAAAACTCTCGATACCTGGCGTAGCCCTCATTCAAGGATTAATTATCCGTCGCAGTGGCGGTTATCCGTGCCCAGCCAGAAACTTGAAGCCGAAATCGTCCCGTTAATAAATGATCAGGAACTTAATGTCAGCTACCGGTATTGGGAAGGCGCGGTCAGTATTAACGGAACCAAAAACGGTAAAGCGATTTCAGGGCAGGGCTATGTTGAATTGACCGGGTATTAATGATCCGGCCCGATTATG
>CAZAUB010000256.1:2168-4405 GCA_964488195.1 uncultured Methylobacter sp.
ACAGTGAGCATATCGACCCGTATGCCGCCTAACTTGTTTTGTACATCTGTAATTTTCGTCATCACCCTTGTCGATAGGAGGCAATAAATATGAATCAGGATAAAGCAAAAATTAACGTTTATTACGATGGAGCCTGTCCAAAATGCGTCAATGACAGACTGACCTATGAAAAACTCGCCGGTAAAGCGGGCGAAAATGTCTGCTGGATCGACATCACCGGCCAGGAAGAGCAGCTGCGTAAAATCGGCATTGATCCTCACAAGGCGCTAACCGAACTGCATGTTCAGGATGAAAATCAGCGGATTCTGTCCGAGATGGATGCGTATATCCTGCTGATGAGCAAAGTGCCTTTGTTGAAGCCGATAGCTTGGCTGATCGGGTTGCCGCTGATTCGTCCGTTGCTCGCCGGAATCTATCACTGGCAGGTTAACCGAAGGCTGCGACGTAGCGGACGGCTATGATAGGGCCGTAGGATGGGCTAAACACCGTGCAGCCCATCAATCGCGAAAGATGGGCTTCGTACCTCAGCCCATCCTACGGAACTACGGATCAGATTTTTGATGGGAAGTTCTTTCTCGGGAATCATTTTAAGCAACCAATTTTTTCAACACCGTGCGAAGAATACCGCCATCCCGATAATATTGAATTTCAATCGGCGTATCGATGCGGCTTACGGCCTTAAAGGTCGTGACGGTTCCATCAGGCGCGGTTGCCGAAACATTAACTTCCTGCTGCGGTACCGATGTATCGGAAATATCGACAGCAAATGTTTCCGTCCCGGTTAATTTCAGGCTCTTAGCCGATTCACCGTTGATAAATTGCAGCGGCAAAATGCCCATGCCGATCAGGTTACTGCGGTGAATTCTTTCGTAACTCTCGGCGATGACTGCTTTCACACCCTGCATAAAAGGGCCTTTCGCAGCCCAATCGCGGGATGAGCCGGAGCCGTATTCTTTACCGGCAAGGATGCACAGCGGTATGCCCGCATCTTTATATTTCATCGCGGCATCAAAAAATGTTATCCGTTCGCCGGTTGGATGATAGACCGTAACATTGCCTTCAACGCCAGGAACCAACTGGTTATGAATGCGAATATTAGCGAAGGTGCCCCGACTCATCACCTGATCGTTACCTCGACGCGAACCGTAACTGTTCCAGTCTTTTTGTGCTATGCCTTTCCCCAAAAGGTATAACGCGGCTGGAGAGCCGGGGGCGATTTGACCTGCCGGTGAAATATGATCGGTGGTAACGGAGTCGCCGAACAGCGCCAGCACCTGCATGCCGGTAAGAGGGTGTATCTCTTGCCGACCTGTTGTCAATCCTTCGAAGAATGGCGGTTTCCTGATATAGGTCGAATTCTCGTTCCACGCATACAGTTCGGTGCCGCTGACCTCGACCATCTGCCATGCTTTAGTGCCGGTAAAAACATCCGCATAACGCTCCCGGAACATATCCGGCGTTACAAACTGCCTGATTACTTCAGCCACTTCCCAGGGCGTAGGCCAGATGTCTTTCAGGTAAACCGGCTTGCCGTCCCTGTCTACACCGAGCGGTTCGCGGGTAATATCCAGCGCCGTTGAACCCGCCAGCGCATAGGCGACGACCAGCGGCGGAGAGGCGAGATAGTTGGTCTTGGTCAGCGGATGCACACGGCCTTCAAAATTCCTGTTACCTGACAGCACCGCTGAAACGACCAGATCATTTTCCAGTATCGCTTTTTCAACGGATTCGTCCAGCGGGCCGGAGTTACCGATGCAGGTGGTGCAGCCATAGCCCACCAGATAGAATCCAAGCTGTTCCAGAAAGCCAAGCAGCCCCGACTGCTTTAGATACTCCGTTACCACCAATGAACCGGGGGCCAGCGAGGTTTTCACATAGTTTTTGACTTTTAAACCCCGCTCCACCGCTTTTTGGGCAACCAGACCTGCTGCCAGCATGACCGATGGGTTACTGGTGTTGGTGCAGGAGGTAATCGCTGCGATGACGACTGCGCCATGGGTGATTTTCTCGCGAGCATCATTCCTCGACACGACGCCGCTACGATCCAGATCATGCTCAGACAGCCCCATGCCCTTGATACCTACCGGTGCGGTCAGTGTTTGCCTGTATGTCGGCCCTACTTGACTGAGGGAGATTCGGTCTTGCGGACGTTTGGGGCCTGCAAGCGAGGGTTCAATTGTGCCGAGATCGACTTCCATGAGCTGGGTAAATTCGGGATCGGGCGTATTGTCGGTGCG
>CAZAUB010000257.1:0-4391 GCA_964488195.1 uncultured Methylobacter sp.
TCGGGATTTCGGTCATAAACAGGTTTTACAAGGGGATAAGGCTGTTATAGCCGAGGCCGAGGTCGCCAAAATGAGCGCTCAAGTCGAACAGATTTGGCATGAATATATGGAATAGGGGCATTATCCTCCATATTTGGAATTTTATCGTAGGGGCGATCCGGCAGGTCGCCCTGGTAATGCACGATATTTGTATATGGGCGACCTGCCGGATCGCCCCTACATAAATAAACATTAATATTGGAGAATAAATGATGACGATGGACGATAGAGACGGCGTTATTTGGCTGGATGGCAAGTGGGTTGAGTGGCGCGAAGCTAAAGTCCATGTGTTGACGCATACCTTGCACTATGGCCTGGGCGTGTTTGAAGGCATAAGAGCCTATCACGCGGAAAAAGGCACGGCGATTTTCAGGATGCAGGAGCATACCGACCGCCTGTTCCGTTCGGCGCATATCATGAACATGAAAATGCCTTACGGCAAAGACGAGCTTAACCAAGCGCATCGCGATGCCGTTGCCAAGAACAATCTGGACAGCGCCTATATCCGCAGCATGTGCTTTTTCGGTTCCGAAGGCATGGGGCTCAGAGCCGATAACCTGAAAGTCCACGTCATGGTCGCCGCTTGGTCATGGGGCGCTTATTTGGGTGCAGACAGCATAGAGCACGGCATACGCATCCGCACTTCGTCTTATACCCGTAACCATCACAACAGCACCATGTGCAAAGCCAAAGCCAACGGCAATTACATTAATTCGATACTGGCGTTACAGGAAGCGTTGTCCAACGGTTATGATGAAGCCTTGATGCTGGATCATGAAGGTTTTGCGGCGGAAGGCAGCGCCGAAAATCTGTTTATAGTGCGCAACGGCAAAATTTACACGCCTGAAACCACGTCGGCGCTGGAAGGCATTACCCGCGATACGGTCATCACCATCGCCAGAGAGCAAGGTTATGAAGTGATTGAAAAACGCATTACCCGCGATGAGATTTACGTGGCCGATGAAGCGTTCTTCACCGGTTCTGCGGCTGAAGTGACGCCGATCAGGGAGCTGGATAACCGTGCTATAGGTTCCGGCAGCCGTGGGCCGATCACCCTGCAATTGCAGTCGCTGTATTTCGACTATGTGCATGGACGCAGAGACGATCATGCCGATTGGTTGACCTACGTCGCCTAAGGTTTTGAAGAAATCAGCCACTTTATAATGCATCGGCATCTCAACAACGCGTCATCCCGGCAGGGAATGCCGGGATCCACGACTGCATGGATGCAGGAGGTAGAGCAACGCAGGAGCAGTTGCCGAGTAGCCATGGATGGCAACTTCAGATCCCGCTAACCGTTTTTAGCTACATGAAACCCTATTGGTCTGTTTTTCACATCCTTGTGTTCTGGATTCCGGCATTCCCTGCCGGAATGACGGCGATATGGCTAGCGTAGATACCAATGCCCTCAACGGCACAAAAAAAATATTAGTCGTCGGCCCCTCCTGGGTCGGCGATATGGTGATGGCGCAAAGCCTGTTTATCGCCCTGAAAAATACCCATCCAGACTGCCGGATTGACGTGCTGGCCCCGTCATGGACATTGTCCTTGCTGGAAAGAATGCCCGAAGTGACCAAAGCCATTGCTATGCCGCTGCCGCGTGGTAAGTTCGGCTTGATCGAGCGAATCAAACTGGGTCTGAGCCTGCGCCCGGAAGGCTATGACCAAACCATCCTGCTGCCGAACTCCTGGAAATCCGCAATCCCCACGTTCTTCGCCAACATTCCCGTTCGTACCGGTTACACTGGCGAATGCCGCTGGGGCTTGCTTAACGATGCCAGGAAACTGGATAAGAACCGGCTGACCATGACCGTGCAACGGTTTGTCGCTCTAGGATTGCCTAAAGATGCCCCCATGCCGCCGGTATGCCCAAAGCCTGCGCTAACGATCAGCAAAGATCGGCAACAGGCCGTCATCGATAAATTCAAGTTAACCACGTCGGTCACCGCGCCAGTTCCCGACAGTCTTGCGGCATACACACCGTCCATGGCGATTGCCGAGTCTGTTCCCGACAGACTTACGGCATACACACCGTCCATGGCGATAAAAATCCTGGCCTTATGTCCCGGTGCCGAATACGGCCCGGCAAAGCGCTGGCCGACCGAGTATTACGCGGAAGTTGCTCGGCATAAAATCGACCAAGGCTGGCAGGTCTGGCTGTTCGGCTCCGATAAGGATAAAGCGGACGCCGCACAAATCAACAAAGCGTGTTCCGGGTTTTGTACCGATTTCACCGGCAGAACCTCGTTAGCCGAGGCGGTCGACTTAATGTCACTGGTCAATACCGTGGTAACCAATGATTCCGGCTTGATGCATGTCGCTGCCGCGTTGGACAAAAAAATCATCGCCATTTACGGCTCCTCGGATCCGGGCTTTACGCCGCCGCTGAATGACAAGGCTCAGGTTATCTCATTGAACCTGATTTGCGCCCCCTGCTTCAAGCGCGAATGCCCGCTAGGCCACACCCATTGCCTGACCGGCATCACGCCCGACCGGGTGCTTGAATTGATAACGCTTACCCAATCAGGGCCTAAGTGAAAATCGCCATCGTAAAACTCTCGGCTCTGGGGGATATCGTTCATGCGATGGTAGCGCTTCAGTTTATCAAAGCGCATTCCTCTGAAATTCGGATCGACTGGATAGTCGAAGAGCACTTTGCCGAAGTCTTAAAACACAATCCCGACATCGATAACGTTTTAACGGTTAACCTGAAAGCCTTAAAAACCAACAAGTCTGAAATTTTTGCGCAGCTTAAAAGGATTCGCAGTTATGCAAACAACAACTATGACTTGGTTATCGATGCTCAAGGGCTGATTAAATCCGCGGTTACCGCCAAATTGTTATCGCCATGGACGGTGTGTATGCCGCAAGCCGGTCGGGAACCGGCGCGGCGCGGAACACGGATCGCCGGATTCGATGCCGACTCAATCCGGGAAAAAGCCGCGTCATGGTTTTACGATGTCAAAGTGGCCTGCGCTTATGATGCCAACACCATCGACAGAAACGCCCTGATACTGTCCAGCCCTTTAGGCTTAGACATCACCACAGAGCAAATCCTTAACAAAAAACCGTTCTTGTTTTTCAGCAACGAAGTCCCACAGATTTATGATTTCCTGTTAAAAGACCGGATCAATATAGTGCTGGTTATCGGTTCAACCTGGGACAGCCGCAATTATCCGGCGGATAAGTTTGTAAAAATAGCAGAGGCCTTGCAGCAAAACTGCCTGGTCATCTGGGGCAGCGAGCAGGAAAAAGCCACAGCAGAGTGGATGGCAACGCAATCCGAGCTGATCAAAGTCATGCCCAAGCTGGATTTGAACAGCCTGAAAGCGCTGATTGCCAAAGCCGATTTACTGATCGGCAACGATACCGGCCCGACCCACATGGCCTGGGGATTAAACCGGCCATCAATCACCATCTTCGGCCCGACCCCGGTCAGCCGGGTTTATCAGACCGACATCAACAAAGTGGTTAAGTCCGCTTCCATCGTCAATCCGTATAAACTCAACAAGCAGGATTATTCGATTAGGGACATTGATGAGCGGGTGATTATCGAGCAGGCGAAATTGTTATTTTCGCTGTGAACAAGCCTCACGCCGCAGTCAATTCAACTCGCCGACCAGCGCGGGTGGCCAGCGTGACCAACATGTCCAAGCTAAACTTATCCCATTTGCCTCGCACCAAATCAGACACGCGCGACTGTCCAATGCCTAAATGCTCTGCTGCCTGTAGTTGCGTCCAGCCGCGTTCGGCAATCGTTTCGCGCAAACACGCCATCAATTCGGCGCGCATTGCCAGCAGTGTGGCCTCTTCCGGCGCAAAGCCCAAGTCGGCAAATACATTGCCGGATGATTCAATCACAGGTTCTTTATTCATCAGCGTTCCTCAGTTGTTTATAACGACGCGCGGCCAGCTCAATATCCTCACTTCGCGTTTTTTGTGTTTTCTTATGAAAGGCGTGTAGCACGTACACAGCGTTATCGAACTTGGCGACATAGACTACGCGCCACTCGCCCAGCGCATGAATGCGAATCTCATATGCGCCGGAGCCGACCGCCAGCAGCGGCTTAAAGTCGGATGACATAGCTCCGCGCTGCACAGCGTCCAGTTCAAACCCCGCTACACGCCGGGCTTCGATAGGGAAATTTTTAAGATCGTCCAGGCTGGAGCCGATAAAGCGCAGTTTTTTCATGAAGAAAATAATATCAAAATAGTTAGATATTTATCAAATTATTTTGATAATGTGCTGGCAGCTGTCCCAATTCAACGAATTAAAGGGGGCTGGCGTTGAGGTACTGTAGAGTGGTCAAACAGCTTTATCGTTTGCTGGGGATTGGACGATAAAAACGGTG
>CAZAUB010000258.1:0-4389 GCA_964488195.1 uncultured Methylobacter sp.
CGCTAGGCCGTGTTCAGGTTATCTGTACGGACAAGACCGGCACGCTGACGATGGGTGAAATGACAGCCCGCAAGCTGGTTACATCAGCAAGCTTGTATCGCGTCACCGGCGAAGGTTACGCCACGGAAGGGGCATTCTTTTCCGGTAACGTGGAGAGCCTGCCGGCAAAAAGCCCGGAACTCCTGGCCTTGCTGCGCGCATCGGCCGCCTGCAACGATGCCGAGTTAGCCCTAATCGATGACCGGCCAGTAATAGTGGGCGATCCCACCGAAGGGGCTCTGCTGGTGGCCGCCGCGAAAGGGGGCATTACCCGTGAGGCCATTGAGACTGAAATGCCGCGACTGGCTGCCGTGCCTTTCGATTCCGACCGCAAACGCATGACCGTTATCCGTAGTCAGGAGGATCATCCCTGGGCATATGTCAAAGGCGCGCCCGAAGTTATTCTCAGCCATTGCACCCTGATCCGTACCGACCAGGGAATAAGGGAGCTGACTGAAAGCGACCGCACCCGGCTACTCCAGGCTAACACGTTACTGGCGCACGATGCCCTGCGTGTGCTTGCCGTCGCCGAGCGCCCCCTGGACGGCTTCAGTTTCGAAGAAGGCGTGGTGGTAAGCGACACCGAGATCGAGAATGGACTTACGCTTCTGGGTCTCGTAGGCTTACAGGACCCGCCTCGCGCCGAGGCTAGGGAGGCCGTTATCAAGTGCAAACGGGCCGGCATCAAAACCGTGATGATCACTGGCGATCATCCAGACACCGCACGGGCAATAGGCCATGAATTGGGCATTCTGGGCAAAGGCGATGAAGTTCTCGTAGGAGCCGAGCTTGACCGCCTGGATGACGAAGCACTGAAGAAGCGTGTAGCACAGGTTTCGGTTTATGCGCGGGTTACCGCCGAGCACAAGCTCCGCATTGTCCGCGCATGGAAAGCGCAGGACGCAGTCGTGGCGATGACCGGGGACGGGGTTAACGATGCGCCTGCGATCAAAGAGGCGTCCATCGGTATCGCCATGGGCATCACCGGCACCGAGGTGACCAAAGAAGCCGCCGACATCATTATCACCGACGACAATTTTGCCTCCATTGTCGCTGCCGTAGAAGAAGGACGGGGCATTTATGACAATATCGCCAAAACCTTGGCCTATTTGCTGAGCGGCAATACCGGCGAATTGATTGTGATGCTGAGCGCGGTACTTCTGGGTTGGCCGCTGCCGCTTCTGCCGCTGCATCTTCTGTGGATCAATCTGGTGACAGACGGCTTGCCGGCGCTTGCTCTGGCGACGGATCCGATTGACCCCGGCGTATTGAATCGCCCGCCGCGTAGTTCCCAAGAGGCGCTGTTCAACCGGGATTTCCTCAAACTAACCCTGTTTACCGGTTTGTTGACCGCCAGCGTCACTCTTGGCGTGTTTACCTATGAATTCTACATCGACAACAACCTTGAGCAAGCCCGCGATGCCGCTTTTACCGCCCTGGTAATCGCCGAACTGCTGCGCGCCTTCGGCGCACGGAGCGAGCAGCTCACCATTTGGCAGATAGGCCTGTTTTCCAATCTGCGCCTGTTTCTGATTGTGGCAGTGAGCTTTGCCTTGCAGTTGGCGATACACCATGTCCCCATGCTGCAAACGCTGTTCCAGATCGAGCCGGTTACGCTAAATCAGTGCGTGGCCTGGATCGGGGTTGGATTTATACCGTTGATTATCCTGGAATTAAAAAAAGTCATCCGCCGCCCCCGAGCAAAGAAGGATTGAAATAAAATGAAGCTTCAAGCAGACACAATCCTACGCTTTGGAAACGTAGTGCGTAGATGTATGGTGATCTCCCGATAGAAAGAAGTTCTTAATCCGAGTCCGAACATCCATTTACAACACATTGATTTAACACCGCCGAAATATCCGGCCAGTTATTTTGTGTAGCGACTATTTCAATCCAGCTGTTTGCTGAAGGTTTGCACGGAACGATAGCCATTACCCCGTCGACTGCATTAAAAATGAACCAGCCTTTATTGGTCGAAAAAACAGCTTTTATTCTTTCCGCCTCAAGTTGACTTAATAACCCCTCTAAATGCTCATAATCAAAGCAACTATGTTCTGGAAATACAGTGCCAAAACTCTGGTAGCCATCCGCTGCATTTTGTAGGGACGAATTCGCTAACGCGCTCTTACGGGTCATTCGCCATGGGCGACTACCAAAAGAAGGCGCTTTAGGCGAAGTCGCCCCACGGTCTGCATAAGCCTGAATGAATCCAGCTTGATGGGCATCAGGAAAAGAGGCTTGCCTTTCCGGGTTTCTTGTTAAATCCAGCCAGGCAACATCCAGTTGTCCTTGAACGGTTTGAGCAACAACCGCTTTACGTGGATGGCTGCCATCGGCCCAACGATCAAACAGCTTAGTCGCTGCCTTGTCGGCTAAATCCATTTTATTAGCGACCAGCACATTATTCACATGGATGTGATGTATGCTGGTTTTGCAGGAGCAAAAACCAGTCGGATAAGGCGATTTGATCGACAAAGTTTTCATGCGACGTGTAGCGGCTGTCGCTTAACTTTCTCGGATCAACCAGACAGATACTGGCGCGCACATCCAGCACGGTCTGGAAATACCCTCCGGCGAGCATATCCAAGACCCGCTTCGGGTGTCCTAAACCCGTTGGTTCGATAAGCAAACGGTCCGGCTTGACTTCCGTTAACAAGCGATTAACGGCAACCTGAAAAGGCAGTCCCACCGCACAACACAGACAGCCCCCGGCTACTTCCCTGACTATCGCTTCTTGAGCGGCGAAGATGGCGCCGTCAATGCCGACTTGTCCAAACTCATTGACTAATACCGCCCATTTTTCGTCAGCCGGTTTTTGTTTAAGCAGATTAAGAATGGCCGTGGTTTTACCGGCGCCGAGGAAACCCATCACCATGTTGGTTGGGATATTGGTAAACTTTCTGGACACTTATAGGTCTTCTGTCTTGCACTCGTCATCGGCACAGGCAAGATTTTTGCGTCCAATCGTAAACTCCCAGATATTGGCGACGACAACAAGCGCAAGCCCTATATAGACCAGAATCACGGCGACCGGCAATATCCCCGTAACGATAAACACTAAGCCGATGATACTGACCGCTACGCCGATGCTACCGGCCCAGAACGGGGCCATTGCTTCCTCCGATAGCGCTTCATGTTTCCTAGCGGAATGATAAAGAGTCCATAAATTTAAACCGGCGAACCCTGCAAACATCGGCAATAAATAGGCATCGTGCAGCAGAAAGCCAAGTCCAACAGCGGTCACTGCGCTAAGAATAACAGGGATGCCAAGACAACAGGCGGCGGTAATCGCGGTGCCGGATAAACCGGCAAATTGGCTTAATTTTTCGTTCATTTTAATTCTCCACAATATTTCGCTTAAAGCGAGATCACAAAATGTTGCTTCAGACTTTGTTCAAAACAATTTAATCGATCTATGTAGGTTCTAATGCAATGGATGCTGACACCGGTTTGCTCGGCTAGTGGTAGGGGCGAGTCCATCGCCCTGGGCGAATGACCCGTAAGAGCGCGTTAGCGAATTCGCCCCTACAAGGCAATTCATCATTAGCCCGCGCAACAGGAAAGCTCTTTCACGTCTTTGCTAAAGGTTTGCGCACACAACTTGATGCCTTCCACCATCGTCAAGTACGGGAACAATTGTCCGGCCAGGTCTTCTATCGTCATCCTGTTATGGATGGCTAACACCGCCGTCTGGATCATCTCGCCCGCTTCCGGCGCCAGGATTTGCGCGCCAATCAAGCGGTGGCTGCCTTCTTCCATGACCAATTTGACAAAGCCCCGGGTTTCAAAGTTAGCCAGGGCGCGCGGCACATTCTCCAACGGCAACAGGCGGCTGTCGGTTTCGATATTGTTCAGGTGCGCTTCGGCTTCAGTCAAACCAACAGTGGCCATTTGCGGTTCGGTAAACATCACGGACGGCATCGCCGACAGGTTGATAGCAGCATCTCCGCCGGTCATATTGATGGCGGCTCGGGTTCCGGCCGCTGCCGCGACATAGACGAACTGCGGCTGGTTAGTGCAATCGCCGGCGGCATAGATATGTTCGACATGAGTGCGCATGTGATCGTCAATGCTGATAGTGCCATCCTTATTGACCTTAACCCCCGCTTTTTCCAGACTTAAGCCTTCCGTATTAGGCGGCCTACCGGTGGCAATCAGTAATTGATCTCCTGAAAGAATTTGGCCTGATTGGGTTTTCAGGGTAAATTTTCCTGAACCGAACAGGCTCTTTTTATAGCTCACAGCTTCCGCCTGGGTATGTGTCAGGATGCTCATGCCTTCGTCTTCCATGACGGCTTGCAATACCGAGCCTATTGCGGGATCTTCCCGATACATGAGCGTATGGCGAGC
>CAZAUB010000259.1:0-1708 GCA_964488195.1 uncultured Methylobacter sp.
TGTAGTAGAGTAATGCAGGAGCAATTACCGAGGAGCAAATATCTGTCCATGCAGTCGACGGATGATACAGATTTGACTGATGTTCACGGATAAATTAAAGCTTTTTAAGCTAGAAAAAACCATTTACGAATGATAAAAAAGATAATCAAATCCGCGTGAACCCGCCTAATCCGCGTCGCCTAGAGGCGCCTACTTTTGGCATCTGTGTTCTATTATTCTGCCGGTGTTAGATGGTGCTTACTATGTTCCGGTATCTCTTCGCTTCTGTGCTCGCTGATCTGGGCGTCAAACCATTCGTGAAGCGCCTGAACAAATTGGGGATATTCGGTTGAATAATGAATTTGGGCGCCATTTTCTAACGCTTTATATTCGAATTTTATATCGTCGGTTTCTGCCGTTTTTAACTGTGCCAGACCCGGCATATCAGCGCCGTGCATACGTTCGGTCACAGAAAAATCGCCTTTTCTGAATTGATTGGAAATTTCAAGCAGATGTGCCTGGATCAATTTTATTTGCCGGGTATCGTCTGCCGATTTGGCGACAACATGCTGAACACCGCCATGAACAGTTTTGGTAAACGTTTGCAGGGCCTGGTCTAATGTATATGGCACCACTTGCTGTGCGCGTTGACGCATTTCATCAGTCGGTTTAGGACTGGCTTTTTCAAGAGCTAGCGCTGTCGTAGAAAAAAGCAAAAGCCCAGCCAATATTAATGAGTAATTTTTCATAATCGTATTCCTCGTTGTGTAAGATCAAATGAGAACATCTTATGGGAACCGCTAAAAATTCACAATGAGTATCTCTTGTTTTTGAGCGATGATAAATCCGTACGGCTACCTATAAAGCGGATGCAAGGGCGACCGGACAAAACATAAATTGAGGGTGAAGAGAGCATTAAGCTTAAGACGGGAGGGGTTTGTAGGCCGGAATAAGCCTGTTTGAGCGGCAGCGAGAACTGGCGTTTCCGGCTGTATGACAAGCCGGAAACGGCTACCCAATTTTCGTGGCTTAAGTTTGAAAGCGAAACTGGTTATTTATCCACTTTAATCGCCAGAAACACCGGGCTGCCCTGACGCTGGATCAAAACAGCGACTGATTTACCGGCCGGGAGCTTTTTGACGGTTTTTTCAAAATCAGCGGCATCGCGGATCACGTTGTTCTGAATGCGTAAAATCACATCGCCGCGCTGAATTCCGGCATCCTTGGCGGGGCCCTTGGCGACATCCTGCACGATCACGCCGTTTTTAGTAATTTCCAAGGCTTTTCTTTGTTCATCGGTTAAGTCAATGACGTTAATGCCCAGCCGGTTATGGGAGAGTTTTGGCGCGGCTTTAGCGTCCGCTAATTTATCCACTTCATCCGGCAACAGCCCTACTTTAAAATCGATAGTTTTAACCTCACCTTGCCGGATGATTTTCAAGGTGGCTTTGTTATTGATCGGGGTTATGCCGACCATGGGCGGCAAATCACCCGAGGTTTCAATCTGTTGGCCATTAAATTCGGTGATAATGTCGCCTATCTGCAATTCGGCTTTTTCTGCAGGACTGCCAGGCAGCACTTTGGCAACCAACGCCCCTTGCGGTTTTTTCATGCCGAATGTTTCGGCCAGTTCCCGGGTGACATCCTGTATCTGGACGCCCAGCCAGCCGTGCGCCGCTTTACCGGTGGCTTTTATTTGATCGACGACATTCATCACGACATCCATCGG
>CAZAUB010000259.1:1808-4386 GCA_964488195.1 uncultured Methylobacter sp.
CGGTCGGAAAATTTGACCACGATTTCATCGGCATCTTTTACCACATGACTATTGGTTAAGATATAACCATCCGGGGAAATAATAAAACCCGAGCCTAAGGATGTTGTATCCCTTGGCACATACCCGCCACCTTGCTCATTTAAAAAACGTTTAAAAAACTCTTCCATTTCGGGAGGCATTCCCTCAGGAAGTTGTGGCTCTTCGGGAGCGTTTTCAGCCTCAGGCGGTGCTTTTTGCGTGGTGCTGATATTGACCACGGCTACGCCATTGGTTTTTACCATTTCGGTAAAATCCGGCAATTGTGCTAATGCGTTTTGATTAAACAAAACAACCAGAAAAAAACACCAGTTAACTTTTTTGAGCATAATAACCTTCATTTAATAGTATTAATGAAATAACTTTTGTTGAAAATAACAACCCAGGTAATTGATATAAAATTGTGCTATCACACTAAAAAGCTTTATTATCCATCAATTATAACTAAGCGTGTTAGTACAATAATTTTCCTCTCATTTGTCCATCTGACTGCCATCACCTAATGCCTCATTCCCAAAATTACGATGTCCTTATTGTTGGTAGCGGCGGCGCGGGCCTAAGCCTGGCGCTTAAGCTGGCCGATCATTCACTGCGTATTGCCGTCCTGTCGAAATTCGCCTTGACGATGGGCAGCACCTATTATGCACAAGGCGGTATATCCGCCGTCTTCGGTGCCGATGATTCTATTGAATCGCACATTGAAGATACCTTGGATGCCGGTGTCGGGCTTTGTGATCCAGAAATTGTCAGACTGACCGTGACGCACGGTAAAAGTTCCATAGACTGGTTGAGGAAACAGGGCGTTGTTTTTACCGAGGAGCAGACCGCATCCGGGGAAGTAAAGCTGCATTTAAACCAGGAAGGCGGGCATTCCCACCGTCGCATCGTGCATACCGCCGATGCAACGGGCAAGGCGGTGTCTTTATCGCTGATTGAACGCGCCGAGGAACACGCCAATATCGATTTGTTCGAACACCATAATGTGGTCGAGTTAATTACCAGTTCCAGGGATGCGGAAAAACGGATTTTGGGTGCCTATGTTCTGGATTCAAAAAAACAGCAGGTCAGGACGATAGCGGCTCGCGTCGTAGTTCTGGCAACCGGTGGCGCAAGCAAGGCTTACCTTTACAGCACCAACCCGCATAGTTCAACCGGCGATGGCATAGCCTTGGCTTGGCGCGCAGGCTGCCGCGTCAGCAATATGGAGTTCATGCAATTTCACCCGACCTGTCTTTATCATCCGCATGCCCATTCTTTCCTGATCAGTGAAGCGGTAAGAGGGGAGGGTGGCAAATTAATCCTGCCGGACGGCTCATCTTTCATGCAAAATTTTGATCCGAGAGAGGAATTGGCGCCTCGGGATATTGTGGCCCGAGCCATCGATCATGAAATGAAAAAGCGCGGCATAGACTGCGTTTATCTCGATATTAGTCACAAACCGGAGCAGTTCATCCGCGAGCACTTTCCGACGATTTATCAGCAGTGTCTGGAGTTTGACATAGACATCACCAAGCAGCCAATTCCCGTCGTACCGGCCGCGCATTATACCTGCGGCGGCGTACTAACCGACAGCTATGCCCGCACTGACATTACCAATCTCTACGCGATAGGCGAGGTTGCCTGTACCGGCCTGCACGGTGCCAATCGCATGGCCAGCAACTCGTTATTGGAATGTCTGGTATTTGCAGAACGGGCCAGCGAGGATATTTTGCAAAAACTGCCCGGTATTTTGCCGCCACCCCAAATCCCGGATTGGGATGAATCAAAAGTCAGCGATTCCGATGAAGAGGTGGTTGTTTCTCATAACTGGGATGAACTACGCCGTTTTATGTGGGACTATGTCGGCATTGTCAGAACCGATAAACGCTTAAGCCGGGCAATGAGCCGCGTGGAATTGCTTAAAAAGGAAATCGCCGAATATTACGGTAACTTTCGTGTCACCAGTGATTTGCTGGAATTGCGCAATCTGGTCATAGTCGCCGAATTAATCATCCGTTGCGCACAGCAGCGCAAAGAAAGCCGGGGGTTGCATTACACGCTGGATTATCCGGAAACCGATAACAGCAGACCTGCGCAAAATTCTGTTTTGACGCCGTCGCCGACGGAGCGTCGCTAAGGCGTTAAGGTTTCAACAGCGGCTTGATCGCCAAAGCCGCCTGCTCACAGTCAATAGCCGATTTTTCAACGCGTCGGCGTAAAAAAAGCCCACTGCTTAAACCGTCAATATCACGGGAAACATATTCGTTAAGATCGGCGCAGACCTGTTGCATATGTTGCTCAGCCTGTAGCAAGGCCTGATGTTTCTTGGTCTCGTCGCTTTCCATCAGCATCATCACCTCGCTGGTCATTTGATTTTGCAAGCGGAACACCTCTTCCACATGATGTTCAAACGCTTCAAGTGACTGACCATTTGCGCCATACCCACCCAAAAACGGGATGGCACAGCCTGATATTAACGAAGCCATAGCAAGCGTTGCCAAGCCCCGAAGAATAACCAAATCCTTCACATTCATCATTTTGCTTTTTAAACCACGCTTACAAG
>CAZAUB010000260.1:0-4379 GCA_964488195.1 uncultured Methylobacter sp.
GCATGCAGCTCGTCAAAGCCGCCGACATGATAATCACCGATATAGATTTGGGGAACCGTGCGGCGGTTTGTTTTGAGCATCATTTCTTCTCTTAAGCCGGGTTCGGCATCCACATTAATTTCTGTGTAGGTTAAGCCCTTTTTGTCGAGCAGGCGTTTAGCCATCATGCAGTAAGGGCAAATATTGGTAGTGTAGATCAGTATTTCCGGCATATATTATTTTAAGAGTCGCAAAAAATCGGCCATTCTATCGGTTAATACGTTGTTGTTCAATGCCGATGGCCAGCGATAAACAGTTGATCAGTTCCCACGCGGCTTCCTCCATGTTTCTGCCGAAAGCAACCACGCCGTCTTCATGTCCCAACATGGTAAATAATGAAGTCTGTGCCAACTTGCCGGATTGAAATAATTGCTCGACAGCCCCCGCCATTTCAACCGTGCCGTAGGGAATGTCGGCGCTAGTGTGGGGCAGTCCAAGCGCTTCGGTATGCTGCCAGATTTCAGGGCTGTGTGCGTGAATAACGGCTTGAATAGCATTGTCCTGGGCGTAAACGCTGGCGTGGGTCAGGGATTCGGAAGAAGGTTTGCACAGGCCGCAGGATTCAATCCGGTTTTGTTTAGGTTCGGCTTTGACGATCAGGCAATAGTGTTCGGGATCAAGTTGTTCGATATGTCCGGTTTGAGTGCCGCTGATAATAAATTGAGCGCTGTGAGGGTCGATTCTTTGGCTGATATTGCCGAAGCCGATGTTGTCGTATCGTTCAGGGGTTTGTCCAATAAGATCAAGTCGGAAAGCAATAGTGCGCCAGGCGTTGATTTCGGTGAATGGGAATAGCTGGTTAATCGGCTGTTGCGTATGCTTTAGCTGATATTTTACGACACCTTCTTGTTCTTTCATTCGGCTGATGTGGTTGAGTAAATATGAATGCGGCTACAGTATAGTTTAGAAAATAAAATACAGATAACAGGCAGAGTGTTATAAAATTAACGGTTTTCAGATTTGAAGGCCGATTTTGCCGCGACTGCTCCCGGCAGTCGTCGGCATTTCCTCCATCCATGGAGGTCATCGGTATATATAAATAAAGTGGCTTAACTATGCGATGTCCGTTTTGTGGGGCACAAGATACGCGGGTTCTTGATTCCAGACTGGCAAATGAAGGCGATCAGGTTCGCCGTCGGCGTGAGTGTAACGCCTGTAAAGAACGGTTTACTACGCATGAGGTGGCTGAACTAACGCTGCCCCGGATTGTTAAGCGTGACGGGGTTCGTGAACCCTTCGAGGAAAATAAGCTTCGCGCAGGTATGCTCAGGGCGCTGGAAAAGCGACCGGTAGGCAGTGATGATATTGAAGCCGCGATCAATCGCATCAAACAGGATTTGCGGGCGTTGGGTGAGCGGGAAATATCGGCGCAGGAGTTGGGCGAAAAAGTCATGAAAGAATTGAGTACACTGGATCATGTGGCTTTTGTGCGCTTTGCCTCGGTTTATCGCAGTTTTCAGGATGTCAGTGAATTCACCGATATGATTGAAGATTTAAAGAAGAAATAATGTCAGCGACGCGAGACGCTTTTTATATGGCAAGAGCCATTTATCTGGCTAAAAAAGGCCGTTATACGACCGACCCGAATCCTCGCGTCGGCTGTGTTTTAGTCAGGGACGATGTGGTGATTGGCGAGGGCTGGCATGCTCAAGCGGGTTTGGGGCATGCTGAAGTTGAAGCGTTAAAAAATGTACGAGACGCAAAAGGCCTGTCCAGAGCGGAGTCGAAGGGCGCAACTGCCTATGTAACGCTGGAACCTTGCAGTCATCAGGGCAGAACGCCGCCGTGTTGCGATGCGCTGATAAAAGCCGGAGTCAGCCGGGTTGTTGTTGCTATGCAGGATCCAAACCCTCAGGTGTCTGGCAGCGGACTGGAAAAGCTTAAAGCGGCGGGGATTGAAGTCCGCTACGGCGTATTGCAGGAAGACGCGCAGGCGTTAAATCGCGGATTTATCAAGCGCATGACCGAAAACCGCCCGTTTGTGCGCAGCAAGTTGGCGATGAGTCTGGATGGACGCACCGCGATGGCGTCGGGCGAAAGCAAATGGATTACGGCGGTCGAGGCCAGAGCCGATGTGCATCGATTAAGAGCGGAGAGCTCGGCGATTTTAACCGGCATCAATACCGTGTTGGCCGATGATCCGGCGTTGAATGCTCGTGTAGATGAGCAGGTCTTGCAACCGGTCAGGGTGGTGCTGGACACGCATTTGAATATGCCGGTTACCGCCAAGATGGCAACGCTGCCGGGACGCAGCCTGATTTTAACCTGTGCACAGGATCGGCAAAAACAACACGCATTGCAACAGGCAGGTTTTGAAGTCTATCAACTGCCCGGCAAAAACGGGCGGCTGGATTTGCATGCGGTGATGGAATTTCTAAGCCAACAGCAAATCAACGAACTGCTGGTTGAGGCGGGTTCCGTGCTTAATGGCGCGTTACTGGCCGAAGGTCTGGTTGATGAGTATGTGATCTATATGGCACCCTGTGTTTTAGGCGACCAGGGGCGCGGATTATTTAACTTGCCGGGCTTGCAACAGATGGCCGATAAAAAGCAGTTAAAATTGCGCGATGTCAGGCAGGTTGGATCGGATTTAAAATTAACTTATACACCATTGTAGGAGCGACTTAAGTCGCCCAGGGCGAATGAATTCGCCCCCTACAACTAATTACAGGGCTTCAATGTTTACAGGCATTATCTTGGCAGTGGGCAAAATATCGGCAATTGAGCAGAAAGCCGGCGATTGTCGATTGACCATAGAGACCGGAAAATTACCGCTGCATGATGTGGTGCTTGGCGACAGTATTGCCGTCAACGGCGTGTGCTTGACCGCAGTGGAGCTGGGCACACATTATTTTTGCGCCGATGTGTCCAATGAAACCTTGTCCAGAACCATCTTGAATGCTGCGACGGTCAGTACGCCTGTTAACCTGGAGCTGGCTTTAACGCCGTCAACTCGGCTGGGCGGGCATATCGTCAGCGGTCATGTCGATGGTATCGGTGCAGTAACGGAAAAACAGGCAGACGGGCGATCCTTCCGGTTTAAATTTAAAGCACCTGATAATCTGGCTAAATATATTGCCGAAAAAGGCTCTATTTGTATCAATGGCATCAGCCTGACTGTCAATGAAGTCGATGGCGCGGTATTCAGCGTTAACATCGTGCCGCATACGCTGAAAGAAACCACGCTGGGCGATGCGGTGGTAGGTACTAAAGTCAACCTGGAAGTGGATTTGTTGGCGCGATATATAGAACGGTTAATCAAGGGTGATGCGGCGGCTAAAAGTCACTGCGGCATCACAGAAGAATTATTGCAAAAAAGCGGTTTTTTAGGCTAAGTCCAAAGGCAAAATGAATACCATCGAAGAAATTATAGAAGATTTACGTTTAGGTAAAATGGTCATCATTATGGATGATGAAGACCGTGAGAATGAGGGCGATCTGGTCATGGCGGCTGCATTTACGCGCTCGGAAGATGTAAATTTTATGGCGCGTTACGGTCGCGGCTTGATTTGTTTGACCTTGACCGGCGAGCGTTGTCAGCAATTGCGTTTGCCGTTGATGGTCAATGAAAACAAAACGGCCCATTCAACCAATTTTACCGTGTCTATCGAGGCGGCAACCGGCGTAACCACCGGTATTTCAGCGGCCGACCGGGCGCGTACCATTCAATGTGCAGTCGCAGTGGATGCCAAGGCCGATGATCTGGTGCAGCCGGGGCACATCTTCCCGTTGATGGCGCAACCCGGCGGGGTATTAAACCGTGCCGGGCATACCGAAGCGGGCTGCGATTTAGCGAGGTTGGCTGGTGTAGAACCGGCGGCGGTTATCGTCGAGATACTCAATGAAGACGGTTCGATGGCAAGACGACCTGATCTTGAGGTATTTGCCAAACAGCACGACCTTAAAATCGGCACGATCGCCGATTTGATCCATTATCGCATTCAGCATGAAAATACCCTGGAACGCATCAGCGAGTGCGCTTATCCGACCGAATTCGGCGATTTCAGGCTTTATGCGTATCAGGATAGGAATGACAATAACCTGCATCTGGCGCTGGTGATGGGGCAGGTTGCCGGTGACGAACCGATTTTGGTCAGGGTTCATGCACGGAATCTGCTGGATGATCTGTTTGCCTCCAAGCGTAGCGATTGCAGCATATCATTGCGCACCGCCATGCAAAAAATAGCAGAGGAAGGGCGCGGCGTGTTGGTGGTTATTCGGCAAAGCGAGGACAATAAGTCGCTGGCGGAATTGATTCATCATTATCAATTGGAAGATAACGGCGTTGCAATGGGCGACCTGCCGGATCGCCCCTACGCTGCCGCAGATTGGCGTACCAC
>CAZAUB010000261.1:0-4372 GCA_964488195.1 uncultured Methylobacter sp.
CGAGAGTGAAATTGAAATCACTTTACCCTGCAATATAACATTGGTCGACTACTAGTGCTGACGTTTAGCAAGGCAGCAGCCCTTAATATGGACGACCGCCTAGATGGGCTTAATATCGACGATGTGCGGTGCTCCACTACTCATGCGATGGGCCTCAGCATTATTATGGAGTACTGGCGTGACCTTGGGTTTAGTGACTATCCAACGGTGCAGCTCAAGCAGTTGGCTAAACAGTTGGCTTTTATCGTTAAAAAGGTAGCTGCCGAGAGTAAGGTTGATGCCAAGAAACTCGGTGAAGCAGTCTATACGGCTACCAAAGATGGCAAAAACAGTTGCCAGATCGAGCAAGGCAAGGGTTTATCAAAGTCTGTTGCCGAAGTATTACGGAGGTACCAAAATAGCAAGCTACGTAAGAACAGGGTCGACTATGTCGATATGCTCGACCTGTCCACCCAGTTGCTCAAAAGTAGGCCAGACATTCGAAAGAGAGTTGGGGCATCAATAGACCATCTGCTGGTTGACGAGGTGCAAGACATGACAGAGAAGGAGTGCCAATTGCTCTTTTATCTGGCCAAGCAAGCGAAATCAGCAGTGTTGGTGGGCGATAAAAAGCAAAACATCTACTCGTTCAGAGGTGCTAATCCTAGATGCTTACGAAAGCTTGAAAAGCATTTAAAGCCCGTTGTGTACCACCTGACCGAAAGTTTTAGGGTGCCTAGTCAAATGCTGCCTTTGGTTAATGCCATCGGGGCAGCCATAAACGACGATCCAAAGCTGACGAGCCACGGGAAAGGCTTTAAGCCCTGTTTCTTTCGCTCAGCCAACAACGACGAGCAAGCCGACTTTGTAGTGCGGGAGATTCAAAAGCTATTAGCCAAAGGCGTTCCTGAGGTTGAAATCGCTGTTGTGGGGCGCACCAGAAGATCCCTAATCTTGCTTAAATCCGCATTAAACATGTGCGGCATTGAGACGTTCGAGGACTACTGTTGCTCCAAGGGCGAGCCAGTAAAGGTGTTGAAGGCGTTGATTTTGATAGCCAAGTGGAAAGCAAGGTGTCCAAAGCGAGGTAAGCATCCGTTTAAACCAGTAAATGCATTGCTGCGTGTGTTGGAAAGCAGTGGTTTGACCGAGCGGATTCAGCAGGAGCTTAACCGTGCTATTTGTGATGAAGGGTGGGATCGCCTACATGTTCCCATAAAACAGGACAAGAAACGCTATCGCAATATCCTGGCATTAAGAAGGGCAGTGGAGGCAGCTGCAACGCTATCCCCAGAGTCGGGTGTCCAACTGTTGATTGATGCCATTAAACCCTTCATGGGTAACCGATTTGGTAAATCTGAGAAGCTCATTGTAGTTCGTGATTTCAGCATGGTGAAGCTCGCTATGCGGGGCTACAAGACCTGGCCTAATGTCATGGTCAAAAAGCTACCCGTAACATACAGCGACGCTGGTGTCGAGCTTAGCACATGCCATGGTGCCAAAGGCCGTGAATGGCAGTACGTGTTCCTGATAAATTTCATCAATGGTGAATTCCCGTTTTATTTCAAAAAGGAGGAAGTCAAATTGGAGGAGGAAAGACGCCTATTTTATGTTGCTGCTTCTCGTCCTAGTAGGAAGCTATTCATCATCGAGAGCCCCGTTTGCAAGAACAATTATGGTAGGGGGAGTCAAAAGTATATGACTAATTTGGAGAGTGAAAGCACATTTGTTGCTGACTATGGTTCCGAATTGAAAGTTGTAAAGTAAGGTTTGAAGAGTGTTACCGGGGAGGCATTATTAGCTTGTCGGTAACACCGTAAGTTTACATTTTGAACTGTACTGAATTTGACTAAAACCCACTGTAGACAGCTCAACTACCCTTGCGGATGCTAAGGATTGGCTGATTTGCGTGGAACCATGGGGCAAGAGGTTGATGTATTAAGCATAAGGGCCAGTCTAGCGAATGACGCCCACTAACCGTGAAATAAAACTTTGGAATTAACTATGAAAAAAATGACAACTACCGCAGTTCTCGAAAATCAATTCGCTGAATATGGTGTAAAAACCAGCTACTATTTTGACCGGTTAAGCGTATATTTTGACGCTCATAGCCGAGAAGAAAATTTAGAAAAATTACTTGATGATAATGAAAAAAATGAATTCTTCCGGCAACCATTGTCGCACAACGAATTTTTTGATCGTAAGGTCCAATTGTTTCAGCCCAGTGCACAGTGCTTGGCCGACCTGACTAACCCTGATGTCGTGGTTGGGGACTGTGCAATCAACTACGCCGAATTTGCCGTTGACTTTATTACCGATGATAAAAAGATCCTGAAAAAGCTGGTTCGCTTTTTTAACCGCCATCTGGTTCGTATTCCAAGCAAACGGAGTAAAGCCACCCCGTACCATAATGATGATTTTGCAAAGACAGCATATTTTTCAGCCAAGGGAGATAAAGAACGCCTAGTGTTTTATAGCGATAAACCAGCAAGAAATGCACAGGGGCAATTATGCCTGCATGTCGAATTTCGACTGTCAGGGTGGGCTCTGTTAAAGAAACACAATATCCTTACTATCGGAGACTTGATAGACTTTGACCATCTGCAACTGTGGGACACGCAGTTGGATTTGCGAAAGCCAAACTTCACCGAATTGGGGGTAGTGTGCCGGAATTGCGATACGAGTCGGCAAGCTGATCATAAGCGCGGAGTCAAGGAATGGCAGGCTATCAAATCCTTACAAAAATACTTGAGCCTTCATCCGGAACGTGAACTAGCATTCGCGAAAATAACGCCTGAAAAGCTTGGGCAATGCCTTCGTGATTTTTGGAAAGAACCCTATTAGTCTGCAAACCTAAGGATACATGTCACTTGCGTTAATTCGTTTTAACGCAGGTGATTTGAAGGTCAGATAAAGAACCAAAAGTTGATTACCACGACTGGCAGTGGTCGGCCAAAAGCAGCCAGTCAATTTTTTCAATAAAGCTTCAAATATTCGAAACAAACAATATGAAATATCAAGCATGGCATTATCTTGGTAGCCGTATATCTAGCTATTTAAGGATGATATAGTTAGAAAATTAGGACAAAACCAAAGTTTTATTGCTACGAAGATCGCAAGCATGGAAGATATATAGACTGAAGTTTCCCAGTTTTTGAGTCCGCAGCCTATAAAGGAAAACGTATTAAATTGGGGTTTGCCATAAATCGAGCAAACCCTACGTTAAATACCTACCCCGCATAGGTGGCGGGATTAGAAGTTTTAAAAACTGGGAAACTTCAGTATATAGAAACTTTATAAATACTAATTGGGCCTCATAAGGAGCTTACATGGAAACTCAACCGAAGCCACCGATATCTTCCGCTGCTACGGACCTCACCCTCCTGTTTGGCGCCGAATCCTACATTCGATCTTGTGCTGGCGAGGTTTTGGCGGATCCTGAAGGGGAAGTCTGTCTAAAAACGCTAGTTGACTTGATTGTCAACTGCAATGATCTCTATCTGCCGTTGCCTGGGGCAGACGTCGGCCAAGAGAGCGGTTTACTACAAGGACTCAAGCAACACAATACTTTAGAACGCTTAATGATTCATCTCTAGTGCTAACTAGTGATACAGAAGAGCGCGTGCTTAAAGGATTCGGCCTATTCTTGCAATCTCACGGAAGAACTTGGGCAAAACAATGGACAAATTTTCAGCTCAGGAGTTCGATTGTGACCTTCGTCCACGCAAAACGACTTGGGAACAGGACGATATCCGTGGATGGAGAGAAACTTTGGCCCGAACTAAGAGAGCTGCCCGAACTTGCTCCGTACCTTATTGCGCCGGAGCTTGTTGAAGAAAATGCCGTTCTGCCTCTCATCAAATCTGACTGCTCTAACTTAAGCGTCAAAGAATACCCTCTTTGCTATGCGTTTGACGTTTACCGCCGCGGTTGGCAGTACCTAGAGCGCGTCCGAAAAACTAACAGCGACGCCCTATATATTCCTCACAAATTGCGTCTCGATGCGTTGGATGCTGGAGGTAGTAAAGATTGGACAATGATCTCCGAGAGGCAAGCTGAATTATGGAGTTGGGGCGGGTACGTTTGTGAAATCTTGCGTGAAAAGGAATATCCGGCCTACAAGTCTGCGGATGAGATAGTAAAATTTGTGGAGAGAATTAAGTCTGCTTTAGAGAAAACTGAGTACGCGACTTGGGACACTACCGAAATTATAGATGAGAATGGCTATATTCGAAACCATCAGAAGCTGAATGAAATAAAGGAATCTATCATAAACACGGCGAATGTCGCTAAATTGCCGATCTTAGCGGGTGCGATTCAAACTGATGTGGTCTAAACTAGTGCCTGACCGAAAAAGCGATTTTCCAACCGCCCCCCTTATTTTTGCCGGTAT
>CAZAUB010000262.1:0-4358 GCA_964488195.1 uncultured Methylobacter sp.
CCATCCAGCTCGTATTTTCCGGGGCCGGAATGGGTGTCGATGCAGCAGAAAGGTTTGTCTTTTTTTCTTAAGTATTCAAGGCTTTGTATCAGGATGATATGTTTTAAAACATCGGCAAAATTGCCTGCATGAAAGGAGTGTCGGTAGCTGAGCATCAGAGGGGAATATATATCGGTTCAAGGTTCAAGGCTAAAGAAAGGTGCAAGATACTTCGCGATGTTCCTTTCGCCTTGAACCTGCTCTTCATCACTTCTCAGTAATTTTTACCAGCCAACCATTTTCGCCATTACATTTTGAAATGTTGGTATTAACCTTGATGTTGATTCTTGCGGTTGTGTTAACTAAATCAGCAGGTAGTTTTCCCTTTACCAGATAAAAAGTTTCTTTATTTTCGGTAGTCACTTCAACGGGGATCGTTTTTACGGTGACTTTAATGTGCTCAGGTTTCTCCACGTTAAAAGCCCAAAAAGAGAATGCTGACCCCGGCGCGACGGTCGCTAAATTGGCAGGCATAAATTTGTTCAGCTGGGGTTTTAAACAGGCATTTTCGCTGCCACCGCCACCACCGCCGCCACCGTGTCCGCTATGATGCTCTGAGGCATAACCTGTGCCGGCATTAAAGCAGGAAGCCATAAAAAAGAGGGCTAGTAGTCTTGGTGTTTTCATCAGTTTACCTTTCAATTATTATTTTTGTCGTGACCCGTATCATGCGAGCTTTTTGTTACGCTTTGAATCGTGGCTAAAGCTGGAAGATTTGTAGGTGAAATCGCCCGTACCGCTAATTATATTCATAAATGACGATTCATCATAAAACATTGGCATAGTCTTGTTCCAGTTGCTTAAAATTCATTGACGACATGAAGCGGCTGAAGCTTAGCCAGGACGAAAGCCCCATCAGGTCTTTGAACTGCGGCGGCAGAAAGCGTGGTGCTATTACCGTGCCTTCTTCAACCAGATCGACCAACACCTTCATATCCTCGATCATGGTTTTACCGCAAAACAGCAACGGGATACGATCCGGTTTGCCCTTGTGGACAGCCAGGCGCATGAAATTATAGGTCAGCACGAAGCCTTTGATATAAGTCAGGTCTTTGGTAAACGGCATGCCGTCAGAACTGCTGCCCCTGAATACCCGGCTGCTCAGCGTATAACTTTCTTCCTTGTCCAAGCCTTTTTCCCTAAAGAAATCGAATATATCCAAGAAGTCTGCCCCTTCTTCGGCCAGCGTGATCGCGCGCACCCGGTTGATCAGGCGCATCAGCCGGTTGGGTGTGGAACTGAAGGTTAATATTTCCATCAATACCGCCAATCCTTCCTGGGTGACGGTTGCAGACGGCGGCCCTTTGCCGAGAAAGGTGCAATAAGGTTGAGCCAGGCCATTCAGCGTAGTGCCCAGATGCACCCATATTTCGTGAACCTCAAGCACACGCAGATCGCGCATGTTGAACAGCGCATCGGTGCGTAATTTGATGTAATCGGTACCGGCGGCGGCATCGGCGACGATACCATCGCTGAGCATGGCGCGCAGCCCTTCGCCGGGAAATACGGTTTGAATTTTTTCGTTAAGGATGTCTACCGCATCCTTGGCATTGATGGTCTTGGGTTCCTCGACCAGAAAATCCAGTTGTAATAATTGTGACAGGGTTCCTTCCATCATGCTGCCCAGATCGGCAATGGTCGGATCGCCGACATGAAAAACGTCCTGGGATGAGCCGTATAATTCCTGCGAAATATTGGAGAAGGTTGGTTTTCCTCTGGCCTCCAGCATACGCACTACGTCCAGATATTCCTTGCAAATTCGGCGCATGATCACGCTAAGCGGATTGAGCTGGCCGAGCTTGCGCATTAAGTCGCGCTCAATCTGGTAAAACTCGTGTTTCTTTTCGTTCGGATCAAAGCCCAGGGGACGTTTTTGATAATAATCAGGTGTGACTATCGGCGATTTTTTGCAGTTGCCCTCAAAAAAAGCCTGCTTGATATGATCGTCCCATTTGATGGCGTCGAGTATGCGGATCGGCTGTTGAGCCTTGACGATCCGATCCGATAGCGTTTTGACTTCGGTCAGATAAGCGGAGGGTTTAACGGCTTTTTTGCGCATGTGTGTCGTCCATTAGCGGTGCAGTATTTAAACGGGAAAGCGGTTAGCCGAAGCAATAGCGGAACCATACCCAGTATAGCAACAGATTGACAAAGCCCAAGGGAATTCCAATTCGGGCAAATTCAAAAAACCGAGGGTGGCTTCATGTTTTTTCCGCATGCTAAAGCCAGCATTATTGCCGATAGGTTCATTTTGTCCAAAAGATGGGGGTAAATATTGGCAATTTTACCGTTTAGCTTTAAATAACTGCTAAACGGTTCACATATCTATTACTAGAACAGTATTTTATATGGAATAGTTAAGGTCAATTAAGACTAATTTAAGGTTAAATGATCAGAATGATGCCATCAGTATTAATACGTATCAAGCATGAAGACGAGTAAAACCGACTATGAATGAAAGTGACATTGTTTCAACGCGACGCAAGTTCCTGAAAAATATGGCTTATGGTTCCTTGTTGATGGTCGGAGGAATCGGGGCCGCAAACGCTAAAGTCAAACACATAGCTTCACACGTAGTGCTTGCTTCCCATAAGGCACATGTTCATGACACGCTGCATCAGCACTTATCCTCAAACAAGTTCTCACACAAGATAGATACCCATAACGAATTTGATCGGAACTCGCCTTCGCATAAGGTGCTTGCCTTCCATAACACCCATACCGGCGACCAGTTAAAGCTGACTTATTTTGAGCAGGGTCGATATATTAAAGATGCACTTCACGAAATTAATCATTTGTTTCGTGATTACCATGACGGTAGCGTCCACCCCATTGATCCGGCGTTGCTGGATCAGTTGTATGATTTAAAACATACTCTCGAAGTCAGAAAGCCGTTTCATATCGTCTCCGGTTATCGATCACCCGCTACCAATGCCGATTTGCGTAAACACAGCGATGGCGTTGCCAAAAATAGTCTGCATATGCAGGGCAGGGCGATTGATATACGCATTGAGGGATTAGATACCAGAAGGATTAGAAATGCAGCGCTGGCCATGCGCCAAGGCGGAGTCGGTTATTACGAAAGATCCGATTTTGTGCATTTGGATACTGGCAGCGTAAGAACCTGGGGCAGTTAGGCTTCATTTGGAAGATATGAAGAGCGGGATATGCGTTTTCGTGGTGAGTTAAATATCCTAAAGCTCTCCACTTTGGGTGTTGTACCTACCTCATTTACAGTCTATTTGATTAGCGCTTCCGGTGTCGTATTGGTGCTGATAAAAAGCGACTGATCAGACAGGTCATCCGGCTTGCTCAGAGCCCCCAGTAACACAGCGTCATGACCGTAAATATCAGGATAAAACTCTAAATTGTTATCTTGGTCGAAAAAAGCCGTGATATAAAAGAACAACACCGGTATCGGCTTTTTCAATATGACTCGCTGCGTTTTGGGTGTGTTCATGGCGAGTTGTATGGTCTCGGCATTCCAGGCATCCTGATTTTTAAGCGCAAACTCAGCCAGTTTTTGAGGGTTTGCCACCCGTACACAACCATGGCTAAAATCCCTACGTGATTTGCTAAACAAGGCATTGGCTGGCGTATCATGCAAATATACATCATCCTTATTGGGAAAAATAAACTTCACCCTGCCCAAGGAATTCTTTCCCCCCGGACGCTGCCTGATTCTTAATTTGCCCTCTTTAAGCAAATTCATTGTTTCTTGGTTAAACGCTGTAGGTTTTTCTCCATCGCGAAAAACAGAAACCAGCTCCATATTTTCCTTATCAAGGTAATCTTTGTTTTGAATTAACTTGGGCAATATTTCATTTTTTATGATGCTGTAAGGCACATTCCAGTAGGGCATGAAATCGATAAAGTGCATTTCCGCCATCAACACCGGGGTTTGGGTTTTCAGCGCATTGCCGACCACGACCCTCATATTGATTATATCGGCACCGTCCTGATCTATCGCATCAAACGCCCATAATTGGAAGGCCGGAATATTGACAATAATTGATGCGCCGACACTAAGTTCAGGTAACCAGCGCAGTCTTTCCATTGCCAATTGGATTTGTGTTACACGTTCGCTTAAAGGTACGTTGAGTGCGGCCACGGAGCTTGTTCCGATATGTCCATCGGCAGTAAGTCCATGCCGCTTTTGAAACTTCTTAACCCCGGTAACGATAGCGCCAGCGTAGAGCGAGGATTTTTCAGCGCTGGTAACCGTTTTATCTTCGGTCAAATCGCCTGCGATGGTTAAAAACCGGCGTAGTTCGGCAATTTGCGGATGGGTTTCACCGGGACGCAAAGTTTTTTTAACG
>CAZAUB010000263.1:0-3123 GCA_964488195.1 uncultured Methylobacter sp.
AAGTCCGTGACTTCAGGTTCCTTGGCGGCATTTTCAATAATCGTGGTTCCTTCGGCCAGGGCGGCAGCCATCAGCAGATTCTCAGTGCCGGTAACGGTGATCTGCTCCAGAACCAGGCGGCAGCCTTTAAGCCGGGTCGCTTTGGCGTGGATAAAACCGTTTTCGACGCTAATATCAGCCCCCATCTTCATCAGGCCGTTAAGGTGAATGTCAACAGGACGCGAGCCGATAGCGCAGCCGCCTGGCAATGATACATGGGCTTCGCCAAAGCGGGCCAATAAAGGCCCCAATACCAGTATTGAGGCACGCATGGTTCTGACCAGCTCGTAAGGCGCTACAAAACTGTCGATAGTGCTGGCATCGACTTCGATATTCATTTTCTCGTCAACGGTGAGGTGAACACCCATGCGACCCAGTAATTCCATGGTGGTGGTGATGTCATGGAGATGCGGTATGTTGCCGACGCTAACCGGCGCTTCCGAGAGCAGCGTGGCAGCCAGAATCGGTAAGGCGGCATTTTTGGCGCCGGAGATACGCAGCTCTCCAGAGAGTCGTGCGCCGCCGGTAATAATTAGTTTGTCCATAGGATTAAGGTCAAAGGTTCAAGGTCAAAGGTTCAAGGGGAGTTGATCGGCTTGAACGGCAAAATGGCTCGATTGATCGAAGCCGCTGAGTTTGGCAAGGTTGAGCAATTGCTCGGGAATATTTTTGAACGCTATCTGCGTTCTATTGTGCCGGGAATATTTTATCCATTCAATCATTAACGCAAGCCCAGCGCTGTCCGTACTGGAAACGCGGCTCAGATCGATGGTGACTTCTTTGGAGCCGTTTAAGAAAGAAAATGATTTAAGGGTCTGCTTGTCGATAGTAGCAAAGGTTAAATCGCCATCAATAACAAAGTGCCTGGGACTCTGTTTAATAATATTCAGTGAACTCACTTTTTTTCTTCCGCAGATTTAAACAGAAATTGACCGAGCGCCTTTTCCAGAATAATGGCAGATTGGGTGATTTCTATTTTGCCACCATTTTTTAAAAAATCATCCGAACCGCCTGCTTCCAGGTTGACATATTGCTCACCTAACAGACCTGCGGTAAAAACGCTGGCGGTGGTGTCGTCAGGCAGCGTATTGTATTGCGAATCAATACTCAGTTGCACAACGGATTCATAGGTTTTAAGGTCGAAGCGAATGGCGCTGACCTTGCCGATTTTAACGCCGGCCGCTAAAACGGGTGATTTAACCTTCAAGCCGCCGGAGTTTTCAAAGCGGGCGGTAACCGTATAACTATCCTGTTCGGTAAAAGAGCTTAAATTACTCACTTGCAAGGCAAGAAAAAATAACCCGACTATGCCGGCAGCGACAAAGAGTCCGACGATCGTGTCTTGGGTACTGGTGTGTTGCATGTTAATTATCTCCAAACATCAGTGTGGTCAGAATAAAATCAAGACCTAAAATACTAAAAGCTGAATTTACTACGGTACGCGTGGTGGCTCGACTGACCCCTTCCGAAGTCGGGATTGCATCATAGCCTTCAAACAACGCTATCCAGGAAGCGACAAAGCCGAACACTATGCTTTTGATAACGCCATTGATAATGTCATCCTGAAAATCCAGTTTGGCTTGCATTTGCGACCAGTAAGCGCCTTCATCAACGCCTAATAAGCCTGAGCCAACCAATTGTCCGCCGATGATGCCTACCGCGCTGAACAGTGCGGCAAGTAAGGGCATGGACAAGAATCCGGCCAAGAAACGAGGCAAAATAATGCGTTTAATCGGGTCGACGGCCATCATTTCCATGCCCGATAGCTGCTCTGTCGCTTTCATCAGGCCAATTTCCGCCGTTAACGCAGAGCCGGCCCGACCTGCAAATAAAAGCGCAGTAACGACGGGGCCGAGTTCCCTGACTAAAGAGGCCGCAACCATGACCCCCAGCGATTCTTCTGCGCCAAAATCAGAAAGTATGTAATAGCCTTGCAGGCCCAGTACCATGCCGACAAACAATCCCGAAATAGTGATAATCAGAAAAGATAATACGCCGACCGAATACATTTGGTTAAGTAGGAGTCTGGGGCGAGGCAACACGCTGAGTATGCCGGAAATAGTCTGTAACAGGAAATACGTGCCGCGCCCAAGCTTGGTAAAGCTGGTGCGGGTGTTTTTGCCCAATTGCTGTAGAAATTCAGTCATAAATTAAGGTTCAAGATGCAAGGTAAAAGGTGCAAGAAAAAACCCTTGCCCCTTAATAACGTTTTCCAGTTGACAACAAGTCGTCAACATAATCTTTTGCCGGATAATGAAAATGCGCCGGGCCGTCGGCTGCGCCGGTCATAAACTGCTGCACCCAGTCGGATTCGGATTGTTCAATTTCCTTGGGCGTACCTTGGCCGACAACTTTACCTTCTGAAATGACATAAATATAATCCGCTATGGCCGCTGTTTCATGAACATCATGAGAGACGACGATACTGGTTAACCCCAGGATAGTATTCAACGACTTGATAAGATGAACCAACGCCCCCTTGGAAATGGGATCCTGGCCGGTAAAAGGTTCATCGTACATGATCATCATCGGATCCAGAGCAATGGCCCTGGCCAACGCAATACGCCTGGCCATGCCGCCGGACAGCTCGTTCGGCATCAGCTTGCGTGCGCCTCTTAAGCCTACCGCCTGCAATTTCATCAATACCAGAGTGCGAATCATGGATTCAGGAAGATGGGTATGCTCGCGTAACGGAAAAGCGACATTATCAAAAACGCTCATATCTGTTAATAACGCGCCGCTTTGGAATAACATGCCCATACGTTTACGCAGATTGTACAGCTCGGAACGGCGTAAGCGGTGGACATTGTTGCCATCGACGATAATGGTGCCTTGCTCAGGAAACAGTTGTCCGCCGATCAGTTTTAACAGAGTCGTTTTGCCGGTGCCGCTAGGGCCCATGATGGCAGTGATTTTACCGCGCTCAAATTCCAGAGAAATATCGTCAAATATTTTCTTGTTGCCGCGAGAAAACGACAGGTTTTGAACAGAAACCAGACTGTTTTTCGGGGTGACGCTGTTATCCATGCGTAGTAGAGTTAATAATTAGAAATTAAACAGGCTATTTTCTATGACTAGCCCCTG
>CAZAUB010000263.1:3223-4353 GCA_964488195.1 uncultured Methylobacter sp.
TCTTCCAAATCGAGCAGCTGATTGCTCCCGGCCAGGTTGCCGCAAGGCCGTTGTTGCCGTCGGTGCGTTATCATCCTGCAACCGGCGAATTGTCCGAGGCCGATCTTTTGTTCCCCAGCGGCACACCGTCCTCGGATGGAGCTGCCGTCATTGGCGAGGCCGCGCGTTTATTGGGCGCCAAAAGCAAGGGCCGATTTGTCACCAGCGCCAAAAGTTGGCTATCGCATCCGTCGGTTGACCATAGCGCAGACATTCTTCCGTGGGGCAGTAGCGATGATGTCGCTAAGGTTTCGCCTATTGCTGCCAGCGCCAGTTACCTGTCTCACATTCGCACGGTTTGGGGGCATCAATTTCCCGATGCGCGGCTGGAAAAACAGGATATTGTGATTACCGTGCCCGCTTCGTTCGATGAGGCAGCGCGGTCGCTGACACTGGAGGCAGCGCGCATTGCAGGGCTACATAATGTCCGGCTGCTGGAAGAACCGCAGGCGGTTTGTTACGACTGGTTAAGACGCAATACCGGCACGGTTAAACAGGCGCTGGCGAATGTCCACTTGCTGCTGGTTTGCGATGTCGGCGGCGGCACCACCGATTTAACGCTGATCAAAGTAGAACAGGGCGAGCAGGAGCCTAAATTAACCCGCATCGGTGTCGGCGATCATTTAATGCTGGGTGGCGATAATATTGACCTAGCGTTGGCGCATCTTGCCGAAAGCCGCTTGGGCAGCAACGCTGAAAAACGTCTGTCGGCGGCGGATTTATCGCAACTGATCGAACAATGCCGGATTGCCAAGGAGCGATTGTTGGCAGACGATGCGCCGGAGCAAATCAATGTCACCTTGCTGGGCGGCGGCTCCAAACTGATCGGCGGCTCCCGTTCTGTTGCGCTGTCCAAGGAGGAAGTCCGGGGCATTGCGCTGGATGGCTTTTTCCCGTTATCAGGTCTTGACGATTTGCCCGATAGAAAACGTAGCGGCGTGGTCGAGTTCGGCTTGCCGTATGCGGCGGAACCTGCGGTCAGCAAACATATCGCGGCGTTTTTAAAGTTGCACAGCGCCGCATCCCGCGAGGCCTTCGCCGCGCTTGTAGGGGCGACCGGCCGGTCGCCCCTACAAGCAGCATACACACCA
>CAZAUB010000264.1:0-4346 GCA_964488195.1 uncultured Methylobacter sp.
TTCTCACCGGATCAAAAAAGGCTATACACCACTAACGGCGCCAGTAACGATATTTCGATTATCGATCTTGAGACTCAAACAGTAACCAAATCGGTCGGTGTGGGTACTTATCCCTGGGGAGTTGCAGTAAAACCATGAACCCGTCCATAGCGTTATCCGTCGAAAATTTGAGTTTTTCCTATGGCGGCAAAAAAGCACTGACTCAGGTCAATTTTAAGATTAAGCCCGGCGAATGCACGATTTTGTTAGGCCCTAACGGGGCAGGGAAGAGTACTTTATTTTCCCTGATTACACGGTTGTATGACACTTGCGATGGGCGCATCGAGCTGTGCGGTTTTGATATTAAACGGCAAACGCTGTTAGCGTTGGCAAAACTGGGCGTGGTTTTTCAGCAGACCACCCTGGATATGGATTTGACGGTGCTGCAAAACTTGCGCTATCACACCGCTTTGCATGGAATGGGTCGAAAACAGGCAGAGCAAAGGATACAGCAGGAGTTGGAGCGTCTAGCTATGTACGACCGACGTTTTGAGAAAGTACGCCAGCTCAATGGCGGGCATAGACGGCGCGTGGAGATTGCCCGAGCGTTATTGCATAAACCGTCAGTGTTGCTGCTGGATGAGCCTACCGTCGGTTTGGATGTGCCCAGTCGTCTGTCCATAGTCGAGTATGTGCATCGCTTAGCCGTCGAGGAAAAATTGGCGGTTTTATGGGCTAGTCATTTGATTGACGAAATTTATCCGGGTGATCATTTAATCGTATTGCATAAAGGGCAGGTTAAAGCCAATGGAGCGGTTGATGACGTTCTTAAAATAACCAACAGCCCAACGATTAAAGATGCTTTTTATACTTTGACGCAAGGAGAGCAGGCGTGAAGTTACTTCATTACTGGCGCGCCATGTGGGGCATCATCTGGCGTGAATTGTGGCGTTTTGTCACCCAGCGTGAGCGGTTTATTTCCGCCTTGGTCAGGCCTTTGGTTTGGTTGTTTGTCTTTGCAGCAGGGTTTAGAGCCGCCTTAGGGCTTGCCATCACGCCGCCTTACGAGACCTATATCCTTTACGAGGTTTATATTACCCCCGGCCTGATCGGCATGATCCAGCTGTTTAACGGCATGCAGAGTTCATTGTCCATGGTTTACGACCGGGAAATGGGCAGTATGCGCATACTGATGGTTTGCCCGTTGCCGCGCTGGTTTTTATTGCTCAGTAAATTACTGGCTGGTACCGGCGTATCCATTTTGCAAGCGTATGTATTTTTAGCGATTGCCTGGTTTTATGATATTCAGGCGCCGTGGCAGGGTTATTTGTGGGTATTGCCCGCATTGTTATTGTCAGGGTTAATGCTGGGCGCTCTGGGCTTATTGTTGTCGTCTTTTATAAAACAACTTGAAAATTTTGCCGGCGTGATGAACTTTGTGATTTTTCCGATGTTTTTTATGTCAACCGCATTGTATCCTTTATGGAAGATTAAAGAGTCCAGTGCGCTGCTTTATAATCTGGCGCACTATAATCCATTTTCCCAGGCTGTTGAATTGATTCGCTTTGCCCTGTACGGACAGTTTAACAGCCTAGCGTTTACTTATACGTTGCTTGCCTTCATCATATTTATGGCGGCAGCAATTATTGGCTATAATCCATCAAAAGGGATGATGATGAGAAAAGGCGGGGGTTGATGTTCCAAATAATGGCTCAGCGACACTTATTCGGAACAACTGCGAAACAACCGCAAGTTTTTGTTAGACAAAGCTTCCGCTCCTCGGCAACTGCTCCTGCGTGGCTCTACCTCCTGCATCCATGCAGTCGTGCTCGCGCCCCTTACCTACATAATCCACATGGATGTGGTGAATGCAGATATTGCAGGAGCAAATATCTGTCCCTGTAGGCAACGTAACATTAAAATAAATTCGGTGAATATGTGAAGAACTCTTTTTTTCTGGTTATTCCAACACAACAAAATAATCCCCAGCGCCTGAAAGAATTTGAAGCAAAGGCATTACAACATTGGGTTACTGAACTGCCTACGGCTAATCCTGGGTTAGCCACGCGCCTGCTTCACGATTTGCTTATAGATTTCAATACCATTGAAATGACTGCCCAGCTAAGGTTGGATGCGCTGGTGCTTTTAAGCCCCAGCGTTCATGTCATTGAAGACTATCTTCGATCCAGGCTGATTAAAACAGGTTTCCCAAAAGAAGAGAATGATAAGAAAATTTTGACGGTATTGATTTCAATTGAGAAGGAATTCACTATCGGCTATTGGATGGTGCTTAAGGAGCTAACCAAGCGTGATGTCGGCTGGTTTCAAGGGAAGAATGCGGCAGTAGCAATCCAGCGCAGTATTAAAGGGCTGAGTAATATTGTCATCAGTCATTTCATTATGGGGATGCCGATACCTGACTGGGTATGGATAGATTTACATTCACTTTACAACTTGAGCGTAAAAATAAAAAATGATACGACCAAAGTTAGCAATGACATAAGCCAGTTCAATAAAGCCAGTAGCCCTGAAGAGTGCTATCGACAGATCCTTTTGCTCAGCCTCGCTGACCCGACCGGCTTAATGCAAAAGGAAATTTTGTTGGTTTATGGTTTTATAGAAACGATAGGTTCTTTGGTTGGTCTAAAAAAAGAACCGGTGAATGGGCAGCAAATACAGTGCATTGTCTTAACGGACGAGGATAAAGGGCCGCATTACCAGATTGAAGCAAGCGCTAAAAACGATTCAGCAATGCTGTATCTGGATTTTACTAAATTGTTCAAGGCTTTTAAGCAGAAAGAAAAATTGATTAATGCTGCGGAGGCAAGGTTTAGTTCGATGCATGTATTGAAAAATGATATCAGAAAACCCGCAGCAGAATTACTCGATTACCTTGAACAAAGATGGATGGGAATTGACCTGCAGGGAGTGCCCTTTTTTAGTGACAGAACGGATCGATATATTGCCGTAGGCTTGGAGTCAACCCATGAACTGCAACATGCGTTAGGGCCCGTCGGTGACAAAGATCTGGAGTTTCTTGTTCAATCGGCATCCGACAGATTATTGTCCGGCGTATTTAAAAAAACGGGTGTCCTGTCGGTGGGTAGCCTAGTCAGTTTTAGAAAAGCAGACAGCCCAGAGTATAAACGCTCATTAGGGATAGTCAACAAGGTCATTGTGGACAAGCAAAGTGGCAGAATAAACTTCGGCATGCAATTATTGGCTCATCAATCCATTGCCGTCACCTATGCTCAATTGGATGAAGTGGGGAAGGATGTTCCACAAAAAGCTCTGTTTTATAGCGCTAAGGAGCTGGAATGCGAAAAAAGTTACATCATTACGAATACTTTTCTGCTGAAAGATAGCGATGTTATTCGAATATTTATGAATAACGAAGACTTTCCTGTGGTTTTGAGTAACAGAAAGAATGTCGGACTGGGTTACTGGCAGTTTGAATGTCGACGGGTAGCGGAAAAAGGCAAGGCGGCATCGGTACAGGTTAAAAAAGGCTACGATTTCATTTAAATAACACATGTCGTTGAAATGTAGTGCTATATGCATATAGCACTTGAAAAGTTTTTTTAACGTGGTAAGTTGGCATGTCATGTTGATTGCTGGTGATGAATGGCAGAATTTTTAAAGTGGATGTCTGAATAAAGTTGAGGGTGTTAACTCGTAGCGAGAGTGTTTGTATCTATGAGTTATCGGGTTAATCAGGTAATATGCTTTGAGCAAAAACCTGAACATAATAAAAAATTACAATTGTGAGGATAAGAAATGAGTAATGAAGAAAACGCTAAAAAAACCGTAGATGCAGCAAAAGAAATGGCTGGCAAGCTGTTTTCATTAATGATGGATTTAAAAGAAAAAAACTCAAAAGTATTTTTTGGTGTTATTGGCGGCGTCGTCGTCCTGCTGATTGTCATCATGATGAGCGGTGGTGATTCAGGTGTTCTTCCCAAGTCTTCGGCCAAGAATCTTGTTGCTGGGCAGCGGTATGTTTTGAAAAACCCCAATACTTATGAAATTGAATCGCCTATTCAATTGGTTGCAGTGCCCGGGGCTATAGCGGCATTTGATGATAGTGAAGATGAAGATAAAGGTAAGGTTGAATCTTGTAGACGTATACCTCAGGGAACGCCAATAACTGCCGTAGACTTCCAGGATTTTGCGGGAAAGAAAAATGCATTTGTTAAGGTTCAGGTTGAGGATGGTCAATGTAAAGGTAGCTCAGGTTGGGTTTTGGCAATTGATGTCCAATAAAAATTGACAAGATTTTAAAAGAATTTATAATGGCTGGATAAATTGAAGTGCGGGAATAGCTCAGTGGTAGAGCACAACCTTGCCAAGGTTGGGGTCGCGAGTTC
>CAZAUB010000265.1:0-4342 GCA_964488195.1 uncultured Methylobacter sp.
ATCTTGCGGATTTGCTGATTGCCCATTCTGCACGGGGGCACCATTGTGAAAGTGTCCTGACGTTCGACAAGAAGGCTGCGAAGTTTGCCGGGTTTGAGTTGATCAATTAAACTCACTCTGACTGTTCAAAGCGAGCTTTGCCTACATGGACAGATATTTGCTCCTGCAATATCTGCATTCACCACATCCATGTGGATTATGTAGGTAAGGGGCGTGAGCACGACTGCATGGATGCAGGAGGTAGAGCAACGCAGGAGCAGTTGCCGAGGAGCGGAAGCTTTGAACTCCGACGTTAAAGGAGTCTTGTAGGGGCGACCGGCCGGTCGCCCCTACGGACATGCAAAATCTGTTTTGCTCCAGTCCACACCTCACGAATGTGAGGTGTAGACTGTTCCTCTGCGTGAGAACAAGATAGGGCTGAGTAGTTACCCGAAAATTACCTATTTTTGTACGCCTAAAACTACACAACACTGCATATTATATTGTTATACGCCATTATTTCTTATAATATTGTAGTAAAAAATTAGGGTATTTACGATGTACAGAGATAAAGTGTGATAAAAAAAATCAAGCAATTTACCGACATCAATAACCTGCGCCGTCGTGCCCAACACCAGCTCGCTCAGCAGCAGCCAACCGTATCAGGTATTGACATGGACACAAAAAAACTGCTGCACGAACTACAGGTTCACCAGATCGAGCTGGAAATGCAGAATGAGGAATTGCTTATAGCGCAGACTGAAGTGGAAGCGAGCCTGAAACGCTACACCGAACTCTATGACATGGCACCGGTCGGCTATCTCACGCTGGGGCGCGACGGCACTATCCATCAGATCAATCTCAAAGCCGCCAAGCAGTTGGGGCTATTTCGTGCACAGCTAAAACAGCAACGGTTTTCAATCTTCATCAGCACTGATTCCCTGCCCGTTTTCAACGATTTCCTGTCCGGCGTATTTGCCGAAAGGACAGCTCAAAGCTGCGAACTGACCCTGCTCCCTGTCGACCAAAGCCCAACGCTGATTGTACAGTTCGAAGCCATTGCCAACGATGATGACCAGACCTGTCGCGTGATACTTGTCGATATTACCGAGCGTAAAGGCAATGAAGAGCAACTGAAACTCGCGAATCTGGTTTATCAGGCGATTGGCGAAGCTATCATGGTCGCAGATACCGATAACCGGATTGTCACCGTCAATCCAGCCTTTACCGAACTGACCGGTTACACATTGCAAGAGGCCGTAGGTTGTTCCACAGCGCTGCTCAATTCAGGACACCAAGACGAAGCGTTCTACCAGATGATGTGGCATGCACTGGAAACAACAGGACATTGGCAGGGGGAAATATGGAACCGGCGCAAGAGCGGCGAAATATACCTTGAATGGCTGACGATCAACACCGTTTATGATGACCAAAATAAGGTACGGCATCGGGTCGCGATGTTCTCGGATATCACCGATCAGAAACGCGCAGAACAAACTATCTGGCAGCAGGCCAACTTTGACTCATTGACCGGACTGCCCAATCGCAACATGTTTTACGAGCGTCTGGCGCAGGAGATGAAGAAATCTCAACGCATGGGCCTGCCGCTGGCATTGCTGTTTCTTGATCTCGATCATTTCAAGGATGTTAACGATACGCTGGGACACAGCAAAGGCGATCTGCTGCTCAAGGAGATGGCGCAACGCCTGCTTTTGTGCGTGCGCAATACCGACACCGTCGCACGTCTGGGCGGCGATGAATTCACTATTATTCTGGCAGAATTACACGAGCCAGACAGTATTGAACGCCTTGCTCAGGACATCCTGTGCCAGCTCACCAAACCGTTCGAGTTAGCGGGCGACTGTGCCTATGTATCAGTCAGTATCGGTATCACCTTGTATCCTGAAGATACCGATGACATTGACGTATTGATAAAAAACGCCGATCAGGCCATGTATGCCGCGAAGGATCAGGGCCGCAACCGTCGCCACTACTTTACCGCCTCGATGCAGGAAGCCGCCCTGACCAGAATGCGGCTGATCAATGATTTGCGCAATGCTCTGGCCGAATGCCAGTTCTGGCTGGCTTACCAGCCGATTGTGGAATTGACCACCGGCGCCATCCACAAGGCCGAGGCGCTGATTCGCTGGCAGCACCCGACCCGCGGTTTGATCAGCCCGGCTGAATTTATTCCTGTCGCCGAAGCAACCGGCATGATCATTGACATTGGCGATTGGGTATTCCGCGAGGCGGCGCAACAGACAGCGCAATGGCGTACCGAGCATCATGACGATTTCCAGGTCAGCATTAATAAATCGCCCGTGCAATTCCAAAAAGAGGGCGACGGGCATCTTGCCTGGTTCGACTATTTACGCGAACTTGGCCTGCCTGGACAAAGCATAGTCGTAGAAATTACCGAGGGACTGCTGATGGATGCCGGCGCTTTAATTACCGACCAACTGTTGGCCTTTCGCGATGCCGGTATTCAGGTTTCGCTGGATGACTTCGGTACAGGCTATTCTTCATTGTCTTACCTGAAGAAATTCGACATCGACTATCTCAAGATTGACCAGTCGTTCACCCGTAACCTCAGCCCCAATGCCACTGATCTGACGCTGTGTGAAGCGATAATTGTGATGGCGCATAAATTGGGCATCAAGGTTATCGCAGAAGGCATAGAAACGCAGGAGCAGTGCGATTTACTGATCGCCGCCGGTTGCGATTATGGACAAGGTTATCTGTTTTCGAGACCGGTGTCCGCCGATGAATTTAAGAAGCTGCTGGTTACAGGCTGAACGTTGATTACCCCATTACCACCAACACCTGATGGTTCTGCCCATCGTGCAGCAGCGGGATACTGTCACTCTCTGCTTGCGCTACTCCGTCCAACTCAATCAACACGATGCCCTTTGACACTCCACTGGGATTCTTGATGGTGATTTCATAGTAAGTTTCTTCGTGTTGATAACTTAAGCTGTAACTGCGCCACTCACGCGGAATACAAGGATTGAAATGAATTTTGTCGGCGCGGATATTCAGACCCAACAGCCATTCCAGACCAGCACGGTAAAACCATCCCGCAGCGCCTGTGTACCAGGTCCAACCGCCGCGCCGCACGTGGGGCGGTACGGCATAGATATCCGCCGCTATCACATACGGCTCGACTTTGTAGGCATAGATTCCAGTCCGGTTAGCGGTACGATTAATCGGATTCAGCATATGCAGGAGATCTGCTGCCTGATCTCCGTCTCCCAGCATAGCGTAGGCGATAACACACCAGATCGCCGCATGGGTATATTGCCCTCCATTTTCCCGTACGCCCGGCAAGTAGCCTTTGATATAACCGGGGTCTAGCAGTGTCTTATCGAAGGGTGGCGTAAACAGCAACACCAGATCATCACCGTATTGGATGAGATATTCCCGAACCGAATTCATCGCCAGCCGCGCTCGTTCGGGATCGGCGGCACCGGAAATAACGCCCCAACTCTGAGCAAGCGAGTCGATACGGCACTCAGCGTTGGAAGCAGATCCCAGCGGCGTACCATCATCGAAATAGGCGCGCCGGTACCAGGACACATCCCATCCTTCAGCTTCCACCGAGGTCTTTAGCCTGGCAACGTGTTCGCGCCAACGTACGGCGTGTTCAGTGTCACCCCGCTCTTCTGCCAGACTGGCAAATTCCGACAAGGTAGCAATCAGGAACCAGGCGAGCCACACGCTCTCTCCTTTGCCGTGATGACCCACCCGGTTCATGCCATCGTTCCAGTCGCCGCTACCCATCAACGGCAGACCGTGTGCGCCGACTTTCAAACTCAAATCAAGCGTTCGCGCACAGTGCTCAAACAGGCTGGCTTGTTGCTCCGACTGAGTCGGCTCGAAATAGGCATCTTCCTGTTCCGGTGCAAGTACAGGCCCTGCCAGGAACGGCGTTATTTCGTCGAGTACAGCCCTATCGCCGCTTACCTTGATATAGTGAGACACCACATAAGGCAGCCAGATAAGATCATCGGAGAAATGGGTGCGTACGCCGCGATTGGAAGGCGGGTGCCACCAATGCTGCACATCGCCCTCGACAAACTGATGTGTCGCCGCGCGGATAATATGAGCGCGGGCAAGATCGGGACGGGCGACCGCAAGCGCCATGCTGTCCTGCAATTGATCGCGAAAACCGAAAGCCCCGCCTGCCTGATAAAATGCGGCTCGCGCCCACATTCGACAGCTCAGGGTTTGATACAGCAACCAACCGTTCAACATCAAGTCCAGCCCTCTATCCGGTGTTTTTACCTGAATTTTTCTGAGTGTCTTAGCCCATGATTGTTTTACGGCGGCAAAGGTTTTCTGCATATCCGCAGATCGATAACGC
>CAZAUB010000266.1:0-4332 GCA_964488195.1 uncultured Methylobacter sp.
GCAAAAACCAGACTGACGATAGTCATCAGTTTGATCAAAATATTCAAAGACGGGCCGCTGGTATCTTTAAACGGATCTCCCACTGTATCGCCGACCACGGCAGCTTTGTGGGAATCGGAACCCTTACCGCCGTATTGTCCTGTTTCTATCCATTTTTTCGCATTGTCCCAGGCACCGCCTGCATTAGCCATCATCACCGCCAGCAAGAAGCCGGACGACATAGTGCCGACCAACATCCCCGCGAGTGCCTCTTTACCCAAAACATGCCCCACAACGATTGGCACCACAACCGCCAATGCACCGGGTAAGATCATTTCACGCAACGCACTTTCGGTGCTGATGCCGACACAGGTCGCGTAATCTGGCTTTCCTGTGCCTTCCATCAAACCTGGGATTTCGCGGAACTGACGGCGCACTTCAACGACAATCTCATGAGCCGCTTTACCCACCGCCATCATGGTCAACGCGGAAAACAGATAAGGCATCATCGCTCCAATCAGGATACCCGGCAGCATCGTAGGCCCCAGGATATTCAGATTGTCGATTTTTGCCGCCGTCACATAAGCGGCCAATAATGCCAACGCTGTTAACACTGCTGAGCCGATCGCAAAGCCTTTACCGGTAGCGGCGGTGGTATTGCCCAAGCTGTCCAGCGCATCGGTGCGATGACGCACTTCACTGGGCAAATGACTCATTTCAGCAATGCCGCCTGCATTGTCAGCGACCGGGCCGTAAGCATCGGTCGCCAGCGTAACGCCCAAGGTGCTGAGCATGCCCACACCCGCCAGAGCCACCGCATAAAGACCCGCAGCAATAGTGCCGTCGGCTTTATGGCCCAGCCAAATACTCAGCAAGATAGCCACCGCGACTATCAATACCGGGAAAACGGTACTCATCATGCCGACAGCCAAGCCTTGAATAATGGTGGTTGCCGCGCCTGTTTGCGTAGCGTGAGCAATGGCTTGCGTGGGTTTTTCAGTGTAAGCCGTGTAATATTCAGTCACATAAGCAATAGCGTTACCCGCCACCAAGCCGACCAGAATAACCAGCCAATAATTGAAACTGACACCCGAAATCAATACAGTCACTAGAGAAAGCCCCAAAATGACCGCCGAAGCCCCCCAAACGGAATGGCGCAACGCTTTCAACAAATCATCCAGACTGGCATTCTCGTCAATTTTTATCACATATTGCCCGATAAAACGGGTGATGCGGGCGATTATGGATTGATCTACACTTTCCGACTGCTTTTGCTCTTCACCGGTCACCATGTAAATACCAAAAAGGCTGGCAATGATGCCGACGGCGGCAACCAGGAAAGGCAGCCCGATAAAAGCAGGGGATTTCGCACCCAAGGCCGCACCCAGTGTTGCTGCGGCAATAATCGAACCGCTATAACTTTCAAATAAGTCGGCGCCCATGCCCGCGACATCGCCCACATTATCGCCCACATTGTCGGCAATGACGGCGGGATTGCGCGGATCGTCTTCGGGAATGCCTTGTTCGACCTTACCGACCAAGTCAGCTCCCACATCGGCAGCTTTGGTATAAATGCCGCCGCCGACCCTGGCAAACAGCGCAATACTGCTGGCGCCAAAACCGAAGCCGGTAATATAAGTCAGTTGATTCGGATTGCCGTTAAATATCAAAAACAACACCGTCATGCCGATCAGACTGAAGCTGACCACCGCCATGCCCATAATCGAACCGCTGCCAAAGGCAACGCGCAACCCTTCATGCAGATTGCGCCCAGCCGCTGCCGCCGTTCTGACGTTGGCGCGAACCGCCACATACATCCCCAAATAGCCCGCACTTGCCGATGCAATCGCACCCACCACAAAACAAAGCGCGGTCTGCCAATGTAAAAATGTAGTAATAACCGCTGCGACAATGACAACAAAAATCGCTATGACCCGATATTCACGCGACAAAAAAGCCGCCGATCCCTCTTGAATCGCTTTTGCAATGGCCTGCATGGCCTCGTTGCCGGGATCATAAGCAAGAACGCGTCGCAATTCCCAAATCACGAATGCGCCCCCTGCAATACCCATCAATAACGCGATGACAACTGATGCCGATGTTGGAAACATCATAACTTCCTCTCCTCTTTAGGTTGGTTTAGCTTAAAGCCCATAAGCTCATGCTATTTTTTATTATTTAGAATTGTACAGCTATGACTATTAGAAACGGCATTTACGCAAGACGCAACTGTTTAAGTTTGGCGCAAGCTTCACCTCCACCGATGTCGGGAGTTATTCTTAATTCCAACGCCTTCAATTGATTGAGCTTGACCTCATAATGCTCTATTTCGCGCGTGGTGTTTGGGGGGCTAAAGTGGTATTGCTGACGCAAAATTTCCCGATAACAGTCCTCATTATCCATCAACCAAAGTAGCACAAACTCCTGGGTGCGCGATTGGTGCGGTTCATCGAACATCAGCACGATATGTTCAATAGTCCGGGGGTGATCAAAAACAACACGGATCGTCTGCTCGCCGCCGCTTGCCGCAAGCCATCCAACGCCTGAATCCTCTGTCAGTAACAAGGCTGACTCAACAGGGTGTTCCTGGCACTCCGAGGTAAACTCTACTTGAGCAAGATGCTCCAGATCCAGAAAATTCAGATCGGAAGATGAGATGGCTTGGTTGATCATTGTTTTACGCATTATTGGTCACCTGTAGCAGTATGTAACGCCGACTTGGCGCTCTCATATGTTGATAAACAGTGTAAACCAACGCTGGACGATAATGAAAGATGAATATTTTTGCCTACAGGGATGTAGGTAAGGGAGGGCGTGAGCACGACATGGACAGATATTTGCTCCTCGGCAACAGTAGGCGCTTTAAGCGACGCATGGAGCGGTTGCCGAGGAGCGAGAGCTTTTGGCATTGAGCATTGATAATCAGTACATAGGCTGAACGCAGTGCAGTGCATCATCAAGCCCGTGCATCATATGAGTACCTAATTAACGAACTTGCTAAACCCACAAGAAGCGGTGAGCGGTGATCAATAACTATATCGTTAAACACACTTCAAAATAAATTGCCGTAACGTTTGCTTTTACCCTGATTGACTCTTTAATCGTGTGCCGCGAGCGGATGATGCTTCACGTCTTCCTGGGCAATCACTTCGGCAGGCGTCGGTTTTCCTTCGACAGCGCGTTTGATCGCCAGCATAGTGGCTTCATAATTCCAATCCTGAATTTTGTTATTATCCTGAGCATCCCAGTGAATAAAAACACCCACGCAAATAAATATATCGTTGGCTTCTTCTATAGGAATTACACCCTCTTTGACGCTATCGACCACAGCCTTAGCCACACCGCGTTCCGCTGGCCCGAACATTTGGTTTACCTGTTTCTCGTTCTTGATTTCGACTTTGTTGAACATTACGGTATTAGGCTTAGCCATAAGATTGGGAGCGACCAGCGCCAGTAATGAATTGTCACCCCGTTTCTGATTGGTCAGCGTGATACAAAATGCAGTTTCTGCGGCGCTTCCACGCGGCCCCATGATCAGGTCGATATGGGCTAATTCATTACCTTCACCTACAAGGGCTTCACCTACCAGTACTTTATCGATTTTTGGCATTTTCATTTTGGTTTCTCCTCTTATATTTTCAAATCAATCAATTCTTAAATTCATATAATAAATACAACACCTCTTAAAAAAGTTAGAGGGTATAGTTTCCGTCTACCAAAACAATGTAGAGGTGGGATTTGTATTTTTGATCAATAATGTAAAGGTAGAATGGACTCTATGCCCTCAAACTCAGCATCTGGATGATGCTTGATAATTTTTTGAGTAATCTCGCCTATTCGATCCATAGGAATATCAAGCAGGACTAATAATTCACCATTTTCGATTGCATTTTCAAACTTTTTCAATTTCGAATTACCGGAATTCATTCCTGCCAGTCCACCCATCAGCGAACCAATCGTTGCACCTGCCATTATGACTCCTAATACTGGTCCTCCAGCAATAACAAATCCGGAATAAGCCAAACCCGCCAAACCCCCTAATAATCCTGTTGTACCACCCAAGACTACTCCACGTTCCAAGGCCGGAATAAAATCGGTTTTTTGTAACATGGATGCTTCAGGCATATCTTCCAGCGGCGTATCTCTCTTAGCCAGTATATGAATGTGCCGATCTTCTATTCCTTCACTACGGAGTTCCGCAACAATTGCGTGGGTTGTTTCAATATCAGGCGCTAAAAAATATATTCTTCTCATGACTTTTCCTAATTGAAATAAATTTCAACTTGTATTTCATATTGAAATAAATTTCAAGTTATATTTCATGTTGATTAAGATGATCCTGAACAAGTCATT
>CAZAUB010000267.1:0-4310 GCA_964488195.1 uncultured Methylobacter sp.
TTTATTTCGTGTCTTTCGTGCTTTTCGTGGACGAAATGATTTTTCTCGGTTAAACGATAACGCCTAAATCATTACGAACATTTTATTGGGTGTTAGAATACGACCAGAACTGTGCGTTTGCCCCGAGCTGACATCTGAAAAATGCACAAAACGAATACGTTAAAAACATTTTCTATTAAGAGGACACTATGCGGAACCTGAAGCTTCTACCCGCGCTGATTGGAGCGACACTTGCCATCGCTGTCATTTTATATGTCGCTTTCTATTTCATATTCCTTGATCTGTTTGTCGACTTATGGTGGTACGAATCATTAAAGCTTGAAGCCTATTTTTGGCTTAGACTGCTCTACAAGTTCTTTCTTTCCGGCGGAGTCACGCTGGCATTTTTTGCCATTTTCTTTTTTCATTTCTGGATCGCCTCGCGCTATCTGGGCATAAATCCGGCTGATGAGCTTCTAAGTAACCTGGATAAACGTCGACGTTTCCAGCGTTTTGCCGACACCTTTATGAATGGTTCGGCAATGGTATATACGCCAATATCCCTGATTCTGGCCATATTTATCGCCATCCCATTCTATGATCAATGGGAATCGACACTGCTGTATTTTTTCGGCAGCGATTCGAGCGTAACCGAAACGGTTTACGGCAATGATGTCAGCTTTTATATGCTGTCCTACCCGACCTACATGCTGATCCAGCAGGAACTGCTGACTACCGCCTCGCTGATCTTCTGCATGGTCGGTATTTTATATTGGCTGGAACATGTTTTTATACCGGATGAAAACTCCGAGTTCCCGTTGGGCGCCAAGATTCATCTAAGCATCCTGATCGGCTTTGTGGTTGCGTTTGTGGTTTGGGGCTTCATGCTGGATCGTTTTACGCTGCTTTATACCGATAAACACGAACCGGTATTTTACGGCCCCGGTTTCGTAGAATTACGCTATCACTTGCCGCTGATCTGGCTGGAAATCGTTACCTTCGTGGCGATGGCGATAACGGCAGGCCTGTTTATTTTTTCCGAAAAACACCGCGTTAAAGCACCGTTTTTAATATCGCTTACCATTTTCCTGTGTATCGCCGGTTTGCCGAAGATTCAGTTTATCCCCGATCTAATCCAGAAATTTATCGTCAACCCGAATCCGGTCAAAACCAATAAGTCGCTGATGCAGCACAATATCGATGCGACGCTGGCAGCTTACGATTTGAAGAATATCAAGACGGTTGATATGACTATCAAGCTGGATGCGACCAAGGACATTGAAACCTGGAGCACGCAAAAACATTTTGATAATATTCCGGTATGGGACAGGGAATTTATCATTGACAACTATAAGCAGTTACAGGAGATAAGACCTTATTACAAATTCTCGTCTGTCGATGAAGACCGCTATTTTATTCTCGACCATTCCCGACAGGTTAATCTGGCAGCACGGGAAATCAATATTTCAAAGTTGCCGCCCGAAGCGCAAAACTGGGAAAACACCCACTTGCGCTATACCCATGGTTATGGATCAGTCGTCACTCCCGCCGCGCAGGATGCCGATAAGCAGCTGACTTGGTATCTACGTGATTTAAATATGAATTCCGATGCCGGCTTCAGCGTCAAGCACCCGGATATCTACTACGGCCAGGAAAAATTCAACTACGCCATAGTCCCTAATAAGTTAAACGTCATGGGTATTGCCGGCACTGACCTCGACATGGCGGAAGCATACCACGGCGAAGGAGGCATCCCCATTCCATCGCTGTTCAGGAAAGCCTTATTTGCCTTTTATTTAAAAGATGAAAAAATATTCTTTTCAACCAGTATCTCCAAACAAAGCAAGCTCAAGATACGCAGAAATATAACCGAGCGCATTAATACGCTAACCCCGTTCCTGCACCTGGATAAAGACCCTTATCTGGTTATCACCAATGATCGCTTCTACTGGATTCAGGATGCCTACACCCTGTCTAACAAGTATCCGGTTTCCAAGCCTGCGGACGATGATTTCCTGGAAGGCAAACAGAACTTCAACTACATCCGCAACTCGGTTAAGGTTGTTGTCGATGCCTTCGACGGCGATGTTGATTTTTATATTTCAGATCCATCGGATGCGATTATCCAAGCGTACAGCAGTGCGTACCCTGGGGTATTTAAAAACCTGGAGGAAATGCCCGCAGAGTTAAAGAAACACTTGCGCTATCCCCGCGATCTTTATTATCTGCAAATGAAGGTGTACGCCAAGTACCACCAGCAAACCCCTGAGCTATTCTACGAACAGGCCGAAACCTGGCAGTTTGCCAATGTCCGCGGGCAGCCGGTATTGCCTTATTACCAGACCATGGATTTTGGTAACTGTAATGATACCGAAGAGTTTGTCATGATTAACCCGATGACGCCCGTTAACAGAAGCAATCTGAGCATGATCGGTGTAGCGGGTACGCTCGATAACACCAAGTGCGGGGAGGGTTATAAGCCCGGCATTACCGTTTACAAGTTTGGCAAGGATGTTCAGGTCAATGGCCCGGCGCAGGTTGAAGCCCTGATTCACCAGGATTCGTTAATTTCCGAGCAATTTACCTTATGGGATCAGAGCGGTTCGCGGATTGAAATGGGCCGCATGATTATCCTGCCGATGGGCAATAACGTTCTGTATGTACAGCCTGTTTATATAGTCTCAACCAAAAACAAAATACCCCAATTAATCAGGGTCATTGTGTCTGTCGGCAATGAGGTGGTTATGGATAAAACCTTATGGTCGGCTTTTAACCGGTTAAAACAAATTTATATCAAAAGCGCCGCTGAGAATAACGGAACGAAAATCCCTGAAGCCATTCTAAGGCCGGGGAAACTCAAATAATCAGGGGGATGAACCAGCGGAGCACTATCCGCTGGTCATTTATCGGTCGGCATAAAACTGCCTATTGCAGCATCAACTCACAAAGCCGGTCTTCCAAATCGATTCTCTTTGCCAGACTTTCGCCTAAAGCCGATAAGTCCTGTTTCAGCTCATCAAGGATAGTTGTTGCTGCGCTATGTTGATATTTATCATAAGCACACAATGAGGTCATTAATGATGAAAAAGAACCCATCAGACAGTCGTCCATGGCATGCTCTTTCCCCTGATGCAATTTGTGATGCTTTTTCCAGCACTGAACAGGGCTTAAGCCGGCAAGAGGCTGAGCGCAGACTGACAAAAGTCGGCTTCAATAAACTGACGCCAGCGGCCAGTCGCGGCCCTCTCAAACGCTTTTTCAGCCAATTTCATAATGTGCTCATTTATGTATTGCTTGCCGCAGCCGGTGTAACGGCGGCCATTGAACACTGGGTTGACAGCGGCGTTATCGTCGGCGTGGTCGTGATCAATGCGCTGATCGGCTTCATTCAGGAAGGCAAGGCGGAAAGGGCCCTGGATGCGATACGCAATATGCTCACGCTCCAGGCCATGGTGCAACGTGATGGCAAGAATTTCCTGATGCCCGCCGAGCAACTGGTTCCGGGCGATATTGTCAGTCTGGAAAGCGGTGACAAGGTGCCGGCTGATTTGCGTCTGTTACAGGTCAAAAATTTGCGTGCCGATGAATCCATGCTCACTGGAGAATCCTTACCCGTCGAAAAAAATACGGCGGTTGTCGGTGTCAATGCACCATTAGGGGACCGATTCTGTCTGGCTTATTCGGGCACCTTAATTACCTACGGTACTGCACTCGGTATGATAGTCGCTACCGGTGACAAAACCGAGATCGGCCGTATCAGTTCCATGCTGCGTACTGTTCCGCAACTGACCACGCCGCTGCTACGGCAAATTGCCGGCTTCAGCCGGTGGTTGACCTTTGCTATTTTAACGCTGGCCTCAGCTACGTTCGCCTATGGCTGGATCATTCAGCATTCTTCTTTGACAGAGCTGTTTATGTCAGTGGTAGGACTTGCTGTGGCCGCCATTCCTGAAGGCTTGCCGGCTATTATGACCATTACCCTGGCTATCGGCGTGCAACGCATGGCCAAACGCAATGCCATTATTCGGCGCTTGCCGGCCGTCGAAACATTAGGCTCGGTGACCGTCATCTGTTCCGATAAAACCGGCACGCTGACCTGCAACGAAATGACCGCTAAGTCGGTCTTCGTTAACAACCAACTATTTACTGTGGAAGGGGTTGGCTATAACCCCCAAGGTGGTTTTGAGCTCGCAGGTGAAACAACGACTGTAGAAGATCATCCGCATTTGCACGAGCTGATTCGCGCCGCCGCACTGTGCAATAACGCGAGATTGGAGCAAAAATCCGGCAATGGGATTGTTCACGGCGACAACCGTGTACACGGCGACAAC
>CAZAUB010000268.1:0-4307 GCA_964488195.1 uncultured Methylobacter sp.
AACCTTGCGCAAGGTTTTACAGGAGGAGTTGCATGCGGCATGATGACTCAAAAAATGCTCTAAACACAAGCGCTGTAGACAGGTAGGGTACGCAGTGCGTACCACACATCGCCTTAGCCGCCGAAAAGGTACGCACTGCGTACCCTACCTGACTGAACTACAATTCAGCAGTAGTGAGTTTTCCCATTTACCAAAGGAGTGTGAACATGAAAAGCAAGCTGGTTAAATATTGTATCGCCACTGTGATAATTGCCGGGATTTCCGGTTGCGCCCAATCGCCATCTCTTGGGGAGGAGGTTGCCGCGCTGAAACAGGATCAGGTGAAAATGCAGAAGGATCTGGAGGAAATTAAAACACTGATCGCGAAAAAGACTGCCGCAAAGCCAAAACCGTTCCAACCCAGCGCGCTGAACATCAGTGGCGCGTCGTTCCATGGCAAGTCCGATGCTCCGGTGACGCTGGTTGAGTTTACCGATTACCAGTGTCCTTTTTGTAAACGTCATGCCACCAACACTGTGCCGCAGATACTGAAGGAGTATGTGGAAACGGGCAAGCTCAAATATGTGCTCCGCGATTTCCCGCTCAAACAAATACATTCTCATGCCTTCAAACTGGCTCAGGCGACGCTGTGTGCCAACGACCAGGGAAAGGCGTGGGAGATGCACGACCGTATCTTCAGCGCTGAAAAAACGCCGGATCCAAGCGAGCTGTCGAAAGATGTCAAGGCTGTTGGTCTCGACGCAAAAGCGTTCAAGGCTTGTCTGGACTCGGACAAGTATGCCGGGATGATCGATGCTTCTATTGCCGAAGGCAGCAGTTTAGGCATACGGGGCACCCCCGGCTTCTTTCTGGGCAAAACAGACTTGAACGATCCCGGGAAAATTCAGGCGACAGAAATGTTAGTTGGCGCTCAACCCTTTGCGGCATTCAAACAGGCGATAGATAAAATACTCAATGAGACGAAACAGCCTCAGCAGGGAAAATGACAGATGCGGGGCTAATCTATACACACATTTCGTCATCCCTGCCGGAATGACGATCTTGAATTGTGTAACCATGAAATCTGACAAAGTAGAACTAAGGGAGCGGGAAATTACAAACGCACCCATTGTTGTAGGAGCGGCTTTAGCCGCGATAGCCGCGAAACTCAAATACATCGCGGCTAAAGCCGCTCCTACAAGGATTCCTGCGGTTCGTTCGGCTTTTGATAAGCGGTATCTTGGTAATTTCCATCTCCCTAAGCACTCAAAGTATAGGTGCGGGTGATAATCTTCTAAAAAACCGCACTTTTAATCACACCCCTTTTAATCGCACCCGTTCTCACCCTTAGAATGAAAGATGTATAATATTTACAGTAATTAATGTATCTTGATTAACATGATTTTAAAAAAGCGCGATCTTATAGTTTTTCAAAGTAAACATTCCAGCATTGCATTAGGTAATGAATTAGCTGCTCACCAATGGAATGTGCTCATTGCCTGCGACCTTTCCCAAGCATTTGATTTATTAAAAAATCATAAATTTTATGCGGGATTGTGCCTGGTTGAAAAATGCAATGACAAACTATACATTGAGCAATTAAAGAAATTATTGAGTAACACTATCAATATTCACTGGGTAATGGGATTACCCAAAGCTTGTTTGTTAGGTGTTGTTAACTACGCCGCAGAAAGTCAATTAATTGCGGAGTATTGTTATGATTATCTCACTTTACCCATTGACACAGAACAGCTGCTTTTCGCTTTGGGTCATGCCTACGGCATGGCTGAAATTTCAACCAGTCCTTATAAGAAAGTTACTGACTATCCCGCCAATTATGGAATTATCGGGAATAGCCCGGAAATGAAAAATTTATTCAAACAGATAGCAAAAGTTTCCAAAACAGACTGTTCGGTGCTCATCGAAGGAGAAACCGGAACGGGGAAGGAGTTGATAGCAAACGCCATTCATAATCATTCCAGTCGTGCCGATAAATCGATTGTGGCAATAAACTGCGGAGCGTTTCCACAAGACTTGATTCAAGCGGAACTGTTCGGTTATGAAAAAGGCGCATTTACCGGCGCCCAGCAAAGAAGAATTGGCCGTATTGAATCGGCGCAAGGCGGTACTTTGTTTTTGGATGAAATCGGCGATTTGCCCATGGCCCAGCAAGTTAATCTGCTGCGATTTCTTGAAGAAAAAGTCATAGAGCGTGTCGGTGGGGTAGAAAAAATACCTATTGATGCGCGCATCATTGCCGCTACCCATGTCGACTTGAAACAAGCCGTGCAAGCAGGAAAATTTAGAGAAGATTTGTACTATCGTCTTCGGGTGCTACAACTAAAAACACTGCCATTACGAGAAAGAAACGGTGATATAGAGCTGCTGGCCTGGTATTTCTTCAACAAATTCTCCGAATATAGTAAACGCAAGCCGAAAGGATTCAGTGTGGATGCGCTTTATTTATTGCAGCAACATGATTGGCCGGGTAATGTCCGTGAATTAATGAATTGTATCCAGCATGCTGTCGTTATGTCCGACAATCGATTATTAACCACTGCCGACTTGGGTTTGGATAAGCGACGTAAAGAGCGCGTCGGAAAAACCTTGGAAGAAGCCCGTACCGAGGCGGATCGTGAAACAATAATGAGTATTCTGCAAAACACCGGATATAACATGAGCCATGCCGCAGAAAATCTCGGAATCTCGCGCGTGAGTCTTTATCGGTTGATGAATAAATACCAGCTTGGCCCTGAAATATAAGTTTTCATATATTTAGCCTTGTGTAGATGAGTATACATGTTGCAGCCATGAGGTGAAGGCTCCTCCAAGTTTCAGTTTGGTCGAGTAAACAGTTCACTCGAATATCGACGGGATATTCCGCTATCCTGTTTTATCTCTGGGGGCATGGGGTCGAGTAGACCGGTTCCTCTCAATGGAAGAGCAATGCAGGAGCAATTGCCGAGGAGATCCCTTTAATTCCCCTCATCCCAGCCTTCTTCATCAGGAGCATAGGTAAAATATTTATTGATTGAAGAAGTTGAACGCTCTATCCTTAAGACATTAATACAATCCCGACCGGTTTTTTAAGATAATGGCATATGAATCGTTGCTAACCGTTTTGCAGGATAAACAAAAACTTTCTGTTGCAGAATTAAAAAAAGTTGAGCGCGTGCAAAAAACATCGGTATCGGAAAGCGTACCGCAGTTACTGGTTAAGTTGGGGTTGTGTTCGGAGTTGGATGTGGCCGATGCGTTTGTTGAATCAGGCCGGTTTGAAAAGGTTGCACCGGATCAGTATCCGTTGGAAATGCAATTGCCGGAAACCGTGCCGTTGCGGTTTCTAAAAAACTATCATGTCGTTGGTCTGAGTCACAATGACGATATTACCGTTGCCCTGATGGATCCCGAAGACCGGTTTGTGATTGATGCGTTAAAGCTGGCGACAGGGAAAAACATCATTGCCAAGGTCGGCCTGCTTTCTGAAATCGATGCGGCGCTGGAAGTACAGTATGGCGAAGGGCGCTCACAAATGGATAAACTCGTTGACGATCTGACCGTCGATGATCTGGGCGAGGAAGATCTGGAGCATTTAAAAGACTTAGCTAGTGAAGCACCGGTGATCAAGATGGTCAATTTGATCATGCAACAGGCGATTGAAACCAGAGCCTCGGACATTCACATTGAACCCTTTGAACAATCTCTAAAAGTGAGGCTGCGTGTCGATGGCGTATTAAAGGATATAGATGCGCCGTCGGTCAAATCTACGGCTGCGGTGATTTCACGTATCAAGATCATGGCTAAGTTAAACATTGCCGAGCGCCGTTTGCCGCAGGATGGCCGCATCAATGTGCAAATGTTGGGTAAAGAGCTGGATTTGCGGGTTTCGACGATACCGACGATGTACGGCGAAAGCGTGGTGATTCGTTTGCTGGACAAGGAAAGTACCGTGCTGGACTTTGCCGCACTGGGCTTTTCCGGCAAGCATTTACAACAGTTTATTGAGGTGCTGGCTCAGCCGCATGGCATTATCCTGATTACCGGCCCAACCGGGAGCGGAAAGTCCACCACGATGTATGCAGCGTTAAAACAGCTTAACACTTCCGAGCGAAAAATTATCTCCGTTGAAGATCCGGTGGAATACCAGATGGAAGGGATCAATCAGATTCAGGCAAAACCGCAAATAGGCCTGACCTTTGCATCGGCGTTGCGTTCTATCGTGCGACAAGATCCCGATGTCATCATGATCGGTGAAATGCGCGATCTGGAGACGGCAAGAATCGCCGTGCAATCGGCGTTAACCGGGCATTTGGTGTTATCGACATTGC
>CAZAUB010000269.1:0-4242 GCA_964488195.1 uncultured Methylobacter sp.
TCATCCGCATAGGCGGTGATTTTTAAAAACCACTGGGCGATTTCTTTGCGTTCGACCTGCGTGTCGCAACGCCAGCAGCAGCCGTCGATGACTTGCTCATTAGCCAGAACGGTCATGTCATGCGGGCACCAGTTGACCGGCGCGGTTTTTTTATAAACCAGGCCTTTTTCCAGCAGCTTCAGGAAAAACCATTGCTCCCACTTATAATAATGCGGATCGCAAGTGGCTAATTCGCGGTTCCAATCATAGCCGAAACCCAACCGTTTGAGCTGGTCGCGCATATAATCGATGTTGCTGTAGGTCCAGTCGGCCGGATGGACGCCGTGCTGCATCGCGGCATTTTCCGCAGGCAAGCCGAACGCGTCCCAACCCATAGGCTGCATGACATTTTTGCCCAACATGCGCTGATAGCGGCTGATAACGTCGCCGATGGTATAGTTGCGGACATGCCCCATGTGCAATTTGCCGCTGGGATAAGGGAACATCGACAAACAATAATACTTATCCTCTGTTGACGATTCCGACACATTAAACACGCCTGAAGCGTCCCAAGCGGCCTGTACTTCTTGCTCAATTGCCAACGGCTTATAATTTTCTTGCATCCTTCTCGTCTTTTACCAGTCAAAAGCGTTAGAATACCGTACAGTTGCTTAAATCTAAAGCGCCATTTTCAGGAGTTGAACCCTATGAATAAAAACAAACTTGTCACCGCCTATTCCGATCTTATGAAGCATCTCCATGAAACCATGGAAGATACGCTGCATTCTTTTGCCGAAGCGCTGGAAATATCGAAAGAAAAAACCAGCAAAGACAGCAACTTGACCAGCGAGGAGATGGACAAGGTTTCAGGTTATGTTAAACGTGACATCGAACATGCAGCCCATGGTTTGTCAACCAAGGAAGATAAAGACTCGCTGTCCGAGTGGTTTAAATTCGATATTGAGTTGATTGAAAACTTCACGCTGGATGCTTTTTTAAGCCTTGCCGATAAAACCCGCCTGGAACTGGCAAAACTTGAACAATTAGCGGAAGCACACACCTATCACAGCGGCGACATTACCGTACCGGGAACTTTTATATGTGACGACTGCGGCAAGGAAATTGCGTTTAAAACACCCAGTGAAATCCCTGAATGTCCGCAATGCCATGGCAAAACGTTTATCCGTATTTGATATTATCAGTCTAAGGCTTATAATGCGAATTTCAACTATTTGATTTAACGGGGATAACATGCGCAGAGTCATTTTCAACCAGAAAGGCGGCGTCGGCAAATCTACTATTACGTGCAATTTAGCTGCCATCAGTGCTGTTGAAGGCAAGCGTACATTAGTCATTGATCTCGATGTTCAGGGCAATTCAACGCAATATCTGCTCGGCAATAAAATCAGCGATAGCGATAAAACGATTGCCCACTTCTTTAAAGATTGCCTGAGCCTGTCCCTTTTTGGCGGCAGCTCATCCGGTTCCGGCCTTGAAAACGCGATCCATGAGACGCCGTTCCCCAACCTGTTTGTCATTCCATCCCATCCCGAGCTTGAGCCATTGCAGGGTCGTTTGGAATCGCGCATGAAAATCTTTAAACTAAAAGAAGCGCTGGAAAAACTTGAAGGTTTTGATGTGATCTATATGGATACACCACCCATCCTGAACTTCTACAGCCAGTCCGCCTTAATCGCAGCCGAGAAATGTTTGATTCCTTTCGATTGCGATACCTTTGCCAGAGAAGCGCTGTATTCATTGATGCAAGTGGTGACAGAGGTTAAAGCCGACCATAATCAAAATCTTGAGATCGAAGGCATCATCGTCAACCAATATCAAAAACAAGCTAATTTGCCCCGTCAATTAGTCGAAGAGCTTATTGCCGAAGGACTACCGGTACTGGCCGCTATGATCTCGCCATCGGTCAAGGTCAGGGAATCGCACACAGAATCAAAACCACTGGTACATTATGTTCCCAATCATAAACTGACTGACGAATACCGTGCGTTACATGCGGAGATTCATGGGAGTTAATTTGTAGGTCTGGTGCATCGTTCCCACGCTCCGGCGTGGGAATGCACCCTGCACCGCTCCAGCGGTGCGAGACGAATTGCGTCTCTGGCGGCATATCCAACCCCGCACCATCACACCATCCCTTAACTATGAACAGCGTTCTCAAGCCCTGGCTACTGCCCATCCTGTCCGGCATTCTAATCGGCACCAGTTATATCCCCTTCCCGCCCTGGGCATCTTTATTCTGTTTCGTTCCATTATGGATTTTCTGGAACCAGCAAACCCGCCTAAAAAGCGTTTTTGTTGGCGGCTTAATCACCTCTTTCGTATTCACGCTGATCGGTTTTAACTGGGTCACTTACCTGCTGCATGAATTTGCCCATCTGGACTGGCCGGTGGCAGTCATCGGCATGGTGGCCTATGGCCTGATAGCCCACTTGTTCGTGCCGCTGGCCGGTGTACTGTGGTTTTGGGGGCGACAAAAATTTAAATGGCCTGAGCGGCTTTCGCTGGGACTGATGGCGCTGATCACCACGCTGTGCGAAGCCTACTCGCTGACCCTGTTCGACTGGAACTTCGGCTATTCCTGGTATGGCGCAAATATCCCCGTTTACCATTGGGCGGAAGTGATCGGCTTTAGCGGACTCAGCGCCGCTACCCTGCTGTGCAACTTGCCGCTTTATGTGGCATGGGAAAAGCGCAAGCAACGCACCGGCAAAATTATCCTGGCGACCGTCGTTACCGGCTTTTTGCTGCTGAATGTCGGCGGCCTGTGGCTTAAAAATAGGCTCCCACAACCCGATGCGTCGTTCAAAACGCTGATGGTTCAGGCCTATATCGAAAACGCCGAAAAACTGGCCGCAGAATTAGGCAAAGGCTACGGCAAAGAAATATTCAAACGCTATATCACGTTGACCGATACCGCACTCAAAGCCCATGAAGACGCCAAAATCGACTTCGCCCTGTGGCCTGAAACTGCATTCCCCGCATTGCTGGGCGAGCAATTTAAATTCGACGACTACCCGGTAGCGCTGATGCAGTTTCTCCATCAGCGACAACTGCCGCTTATTACCGGCGCGTATAGTGTCGATGAACCATCCCGCCTGATTACCAATTCCCTGTTTGTATTAAACAAGGACGGAGAGATAGTGCCGCCGCATTACAGCAAATCGATCTTGCTGGCCTTTGGCGAATACATCCCCGGCGAACAGTTCTTCCCCGATATCCGCAACTGGCTGCCACCCACCGGCCACTTTGCCAGAGGCCACGGCCCGAGCAATTTACTGCGCTGGAACGGCTATAAAATGGGCGCACAAATTTGTTACGAAAGCCTGTTCCCCGGATTTTCGCGCTCGCTGGCAGAACTCGGCGCCCAGTTCATCGTCAATGTCACCAATGACTCCTGGTACGGCGCATGGCAGGAACCCTACCAGCACATGTACATGACCCTGGCTCGCGGTGTGGAATTTCGCCGGCCGGTATTGCGTGTCACCAACACCGGCATTTCCACGGTATCCTTGGCATCTGGAGAAATCCTGGAGCGCTCGCCGATACATCAGGCCTGGGCTGGCTTATACGAAGTGCCGTATCTGAAGAATCCGCCCGCCACCTTCTACCAAAACTGGTTCTGGCTGGTGCCGGGTTTATTGTGGGGAGCGTTGGTTTTATTGTTAGGGATTGGGGTTGTAGGTCGATTGGACAATAATAATAGTTCGAGGAATTAATTATTGCCTTATGGCGTAGTAGATGTGACTGGCTGGGGTGAAGAGAGCTTTTCAAAGAAATCGAGCAGCTCGTGCAATCTGGTACTGGGATTCATTTCCTCGCTTGCTATGGCTTCGGCAAGTACTTTAGGCGCTATCTTACACGCCTCGACAAAGCGCTTTCCCAGCAGTAATTTAAAGATCCCCATATCCTCACCTTTATCGTATTTCTCCAAGCCGGAATAAGTACGCAAGTCTTTGATGAGTAAATCTGCTGCTGAGTGTGTGCCTGCCGCAGCATAAGGTTTGCGATTGTAGCCAAAGTGCAGCAACAGCCAGAACTCGAAGCATGGATAAGAGGCAATTATTTCGATTTTTTTTGATGCCTTGGCTAAGTTCAGCGCCTCGCCAAAGGTTTCGTGAGTATCCCGGTCTATCGCATCGCACAAAAAACGCAATCGAATTTTGCTTGGCGGCTGATCGCTTCAGTAACAATACCCTTTGGATCGGTATTCCCGCAATGGGTAATTTCCACCAATATGTTGAC
>CAZAUB010000270.1:0-4226 GCA_964488195.1 uncultured Methylobacter sp.
CCGGTACGCCGGGCGCAGAGGGTGCTAAGGCTTTAATCGCCTATTGCGAGCGCCTACCGGAAGATACGCTGCTGCTGATTACCGCCGCAAAAATGGCCGGTAGCTCGTTAAAAACGCAGTGGTTTCAGGCCTTGGACAAGGTCGGCTGCGTGATTCAGGTTTGGCCGTTAGAGGGGAAGGACTTGCTGCGTTGGTTGCAGCAAAGAATGCAGCGGCGCGGGCTACAGGCTGAAACAGAGGGTATAAAAATACTGGCTTCCAGAATTGAAGGGAACCTGTTGGCGGCTGCTCAGGAAATAGAAAAACTTTATGTGTTATACGGTGCCGGGCAGATCAGCCATCAGCAAATTTTTGATGTGGTGGCTGACAGCTCCAGATTCGATGTGTTTAAGCTGATGGATAGCGTACTGGCAGCCAGAGTAGACCGGATATTCAAGATATTGTCCGGCTTGCAAGCAGAAGGCGTTGCTGCTCCAGTAGTGTTATGGGCTTTGATCCGGGAAGCGCGGGTGTTGGCCAGAATTAAGCAGGCGTTATCTCAGGGGCAAAATAAAGCGCAGGTGTTTAAAAACAATCAGATCTGGGACAAACGCCAGCAACTGGTTGGCGAGGCGTTGAAAAGATTGAGTGATAGCGATCTCAACAATATACTGGTATTGAGCGCAAAGGCGGACAGGCAGATTAAAGGTCAGCAGCAAGGAGAGCCTTGGGAAACACTGCTGGCCGTTTGCCTGATGTTTGCGCTAAAGGCTAAAGGCTAAAGGCTAAAGGCTAAAGGCTAAAGGCTAAAGGCTAAAAATTGAAATACCCCTTAAACTTAAATGCAAGCTTTTTTCGCCCTTCGCCCTTCGCCTTTAGCCTTATGGCAAATACAGTTTAAATCTGGCTCCGCCAAGCTGACTATTATTGTCGGTGATAATAAAGCCCTGTTTGTCAGCCTTGACGTGTAATTGTGCAATGGTCTCGGCAAAAAACAATCCCAATCCGGTATTGCCGCTAGCCAGATCAATCTGGGGGAGTTGCTTGTAATCGGGCGACATAAGGCTTTCCGGATAACCCTTGCCATCATCTTCAATGCAAAAAACAATATAATCATCTTCCTGGGTTGCGGAGAGCAGAACTTTGTTCAGACAATAGCGCTGTGCGTTATTGACTAGTGTACAGAGAGCATTGCTGATCAGGGCGCTGTCGCAATAACAAAACAGATCATCATGGCATTCGGTAATGAGTTGAACATTGCTTAAGGATAATAGGCTGGATTGCTGGGCGACAACATCTTCCAATATGTCAGCGGCGCTATGCCCATCTATAGCCAGATTAAATTGGGATAAGTCAATTTTATAAAGCGTCAGTAACTGCATCAGGCAATTGTTCATGCGATTGATTTCAAATTCTAATTGTTTGAATTCAGTAGGTTTTGGGTCTTGGTGGGTGTTTTTAAGCTGACCGAGGAGCGCCCTAAGAGATGTCAGCGAGTTCTTTATGTCATGCACTGAAGAGGCCAGGATGGCGGGAAAACTGATTGAAAGCGTATGAGTATTAGGCATTTGGCGGGTTATTGATTGGCTTTGATTGCATAGCGTCCAGTTCTGTTTGAAGTCCACTGATTTGATTGTGAGGTATGCCTATTTTGATGGCTTTATTGATATAGGACTGGGCAGTCATGCTTTTTTCAGGGTTGGGTTTAGAGGTTTTAATATCATGAATAATGATTTTCACCATATTTAAAATGATCGTGTGATTATCGGGCATTTTTGCAATGGCTTTTTCAAAAACCGAAAGAGCCCCCTTAATGTTGCCTTCCTGGAACAGGCTGACACCTTTATTGTTGATGTCGACCAATTCTTTTTTTATGTGTTGAATCAGCGTTTCTGCATGGTTTTCGCCGATAATGGCGTTACACATGGTTACGATGTCCCTGATAAAAAGCTTATCATCAATATTGGCTTTAATTAAATCACTAAGAATACCATCGCAAGTTTCGCTGTTTCCGTTCAGATAAAAAGTCTTTGCCATTTCCAGACGTAGCTCTCTGGATATCTGTTTGCTAAACTGCTCGTTCAATGTAAATGCTTTTCCATAGGCTTGCTGGGCCAGATCCTTGTTGCCTTTTGCCTGGTGAATCTCGGTTTCTAACAGGGCAGCCCTAAGCTTAGCTTCAGGATCATTGTGAAACTGTTGATTAAGCTCATACACTATTTTTAGCGCCTCGTTGGCGGCGTTGCTTTTTAAGTAAACATTGGCCAAGCCCGAATAGTCTGAGGATGATCTGTGTATGGAGTTTTTGCCCAGTTTAATGGTGGCCGTGTAGGCTCTTTTTGCAACAGGAAAGTTTTTAGTTTTGTCAGCCAGCAAGGCCAGTTTTTTTTGTCTTAAGATGGACATCGGCGAAAGCGTAACGGCTGAATTAAGTGAAGATACCGCATGCTCATCATTACCCATCAATTCATGCGCCTTTACCAGCCAGTCATAAGCCTCCAGCATCACCGGATATTGCTCGATGAGCTCCTGAAAAGTCTTAATAGCTTGATCGTAATGGCCCAGAAAAAGAGCAACAACACCTAATCCCAATCTGGCCCAAGGAAGTTCTCTTTCGTGCAGGATTTCTTGATAAATGGCCTCAGCCGTCTTAAAATCGCCAATCTTAATGGTTAGTTCGGCATGCAGTTTTAATAATGGCATGCGCATTTTTTTATCATCCTGCTGGAGCAGCTTTTCGCAACACTGTATGGCTTGATAAAGATTACCGCTGTCTATTTCATTTTCAATGCTGGACAGGTATTTCTTGCGGGCATAGCATCTTTCAATGCGGCTTAATAGTTGCTGCCGGTTAAAGGGTTTAATCAGATAGTCATCGGGTTTGTTATCGATGGCGCTAAGCACCATCTCCTGATTCTGCTCACAAGTGACCATGATAAAGATGGCATTAACCGGCAATAACTTAAGATGTCTGGCCTCTTCCAGAACCTGTTGACCGTTTTTTCCTCTGAGCAGATTGTAATCGCAGAGCACAACATCAAACCTGTCAATTCTCATCGCCGTTATGGCATTGATGCCGGATTCTGCCTCAACAATAAGCCGTGCGCCAAATGAGCCCAGTATATGCTTAATGGTTTCGCGCATGATCGCTTGATCTTCGACGACCAATATTTTTTTTGAAGCTAGGTTTATTGCCATAAGAGATTACATAACCTTAATATTTCATCTGTCTGGTTTGGGCTTGAAAAAAAACAATACGTCCCAATATTGGCGTCAATCTTATAATTAATCAGGATTAATAAAAATGACTGTTGAAGCAAAAAAAGAAACCTTAGGCTTTGAAACTGAAGTTAAACATCTGCTGCATTTAATGATTCATTCATTATATAGCAACAAGGAAATATTTTTACGCGAATTGATTTCCAATGCGTCGGATGCGGCGGACAAGCTGCGCTTTGAAGCGCTGTCCAACGATAGTCTGTATGAAGGCGATAGTGAGCTGAAAATCCGCCTGGAATACGATAAAGACAAACGCACCATTACTGTTATCGATAATGGTATCGGTATGACCCGTGCTGAAGTTCAGGAGCATATCGGCACCATTGCAAAATCAGGCACCAAGCAGTTTTTTCAAGCATTAACTGGCGATCAGGCCAAAGACAGCGAATTGATCGGCCAGTTCGGCGTGGGTTTTTATTCAGCGTTTATCGTTGCCGATAAAGTGACCTTGATTACCCGCAAGGCCGGTGCCGACAAGAGCGATGGCGTAAGATGGGAGTCGGCGGGCGAGGGCGACTACACACTCGAATCCGTAGAAAAAGCCCAACGCGGCACCGAAATCGTCTTGCATTTGAAAGAAGCTGAAAGCGATTTCCTGGATGGTTACCGCATCCGCTCTATCGTCAGAAAATTCTCCGATCATATTTCCCTGCCTATCGTGATGGACAAAGAAGTCATGCCGTCCATGGGCATCGATGCCGAAGAGGAAAAGCCGGCGGAAATCGTCGAAGAGACCGTTAACTCGGCTTCTGCATTATGGACCAAAGCCCGTCAGGAAATTTCCGATGAGGCGTATAACGAGTTTTACAAGCATGTAGGACACGACTACCAAGACCCGTTAACCCATGTACACAGCAAAGTCGAAGGCTCCAATGAATACACCTTGCTGCTCTATGTGCCGTCACATGCGCCTTTCGACCTGTGGGACAGGGACGCCAAGCACGGCGTAAAGCTATATATACGCAAAG
>CAZAUB010000271.1:0-4224 GCA_964488195.1 uncultured Methylobacter sp.
AAAAGCATTAAGCTTCAAAAACTGCTTATAGTGTTTGCGCATCAAATTCATTTTTTTAAATCTCCTCCCCAGTCCCATAGATCTGAAATATCAGATTGATTGCTCTATACTTGATGTCAGCTTCGAGGCGTGACAGTTATTAATGCAACAGGGGTAGTCCAATCTAATGATGAATATCAGTCAGTTTATCCGTTTCATTATCGTTGATCCGGTAAACTTAAGCCTTAAGGGTAAGCTCCTTTCCGTTGTTTCCAGTTTCAGCGCCATTTTAGTTATGGCGTCGGTTACGCAGCAATTAAGTATTGGCGCCGCTTATCCGATTCTCGTCGCCTCGATGGGCGCTTCAGCGGTTATTTTATTTATTATTCCTCACAGTCCGTTGGCGCAACCTTGGCCATTTGTTGGCGGACAATTGGTATCCGCTATTATCGGCGTCGCTTGTGCCCAATGGTTTGCCGATACAGCAATAGCCTCGGCATGTGCCGTTGGGGGCAGTATTTTTGCGATGCTGTTGCTGCGTTGCCTGCATCCTCCCGCTGCTGCGACTGCACTTACACCCGTTTTGGCCGGCGACCCTATTGGTTCTCTGGGTTATGGTTTTGTCCTGATGCCGGTGGGCTTAAATGCGGCGATCATGCTGGTTATGGCGATAATCATTAATCGCTGGATGTTACGACATGAGTATCCAATAGTTCCCGGCAATAAAAACACTATGGTTAAACCTACCCAGCAAACTGGTATTTCGGATCAGGATTTGAAGCTGGCGCTGGAAAACATGGATATGTTTATGGATGTTTCGCAAGGAGACTTGCGTAAACTGCTTACCGATGCAGAGGCGCGCAGCTTTAAACGCTTTAAGGGTAATATTACTTGTGCGGATATTATGGTCAGGGATGTACCGGCTGTTGAATACGGGACGGAAGTTGAAGAAGCCTGGAAAATCATGCATAAGCAAAAACTCAAGGCTATGCCGGTTATTGATAGAGCCAAGCGGGTGATTGGTATTATTACCTGGAATGACTTTTTTAAATTTATTAACCTGAGCGCCTATGAAAATTTTCAGGACAAGTTTCGGGCATTTATACGCCGAACACCGAATGTATCAACCGATAAACCGGAGTCGGTTGGTCACATGATGACCACCTCGGTTACCGTATTGCCTGAAACCACACATATCGTCGATCTTGTTTCGCTGATGTCCACCCAAGGTTTTCGGCAAATTCCGATAGTGAACAGCGAAAATCGCCTGGTGGGCATGGTTTATCAGGCCAATTTAATCGCCGCACTTTATGATGAACAGCTGGCAACCGTTGTCAGTCAACTGTAAGGATCCTGATTAAACCTTAGCCAAAAAATTGAGTACAATACCCGGACTGCCTTTTTGACTTCCCAGCTTTCATCTTGATTATTAGAATTTCCCTTTTGTTAGCCTTGGCCGCATTACCGGTGTTTTTGCTGGTAGAGCTATTGCTGTGGTTAGCTGTGCCCGGCCTGCCGGGTGCATTAACTGCGCTGGGAGCGGCAATGCTGTTAAGCGGGTTTGCCGCGATAATCATCACCGGGTTATTGGGTGTTTTTAAAATAATTGTCCGCTCTGTTTTAGATTATTTTTCAGCTAAACAGCGAGTACAGCGGCGGTTGTGGTTTGTTCAGGCTAGGCAGGATCAGGTTAAGAGTTTATTTTATTTTAAAACAAGGCAAATAAGGTATTTTAATGAACTAAGTAGAAAGCGCTTGTTAAAGCTGAATAATCGCAAGCATATTCGGTCGTTATCCAGATCCATCGATAAAGACCTGCTGTCGATTAAAACAAAACTGCCGGGAACCACTTATCTGCAACTGCAACAAGACCATGCCCGCTATCGAAACAAGCAAGACATTGACGCGTTGTTAACATTGCAGCAAAAAATCTCCACCCTTGTTTAACGCATGACTATTTTAAATAATATTATTAAGCTGTTCCATTCGGTTAAAGATGAAAACCTGAAATGGCAGCAAGCTAATCAGGGCAGCCAAGCAAAACTCAAGCATACCCGCGTTCTGGCCGAAAAAGCCCTGGAAGCCGAATTAAAAAAGAAAAGCGTACAGCTGGAGCATGACCTCAGCCTGCTGAGGACTAAACACGACGCCGAACTGTCGATGTTTAAAACCAAGTGCAAGCAGGATGTTAAAGACTATAAACAATATCTGGCGGCGTTAGATCAACTTAAATCTTCAATCCAGGCCAGTTATACCCATCTACCCGAGGCGGTTGCCTTCACCATTCATCATCATGCGAAATATTTGCTGAATAAAATGTGGGAAGCGGAAGATTTCGAGCAGAAAATGCAGCATGAAATGAAGTTGATTCGGTTTATGACCACCGTGCATGAAGATGCGCGCTTGCATTTGGAAGGTGCGACTATGGACAACCTGCCGGAAAGAACGCTGAATTTGATTCAGCAACAATAAAAATCTCCCCTGTAGGAGCGGCTTTAGCCGCGACAATCGCGGCTAAAGCCGCTCCTACAGGGGAGCCTTTTAAATTAACTTTGCCTTCAGAAATTCAATAACATCCGCAAACGGGATTTCCTCGTTTGCTTCAGCCGTTCTGGCCTTGTATTCAACCGTGCCGGAATCCAGGCCGCGGTCGCCTACCACGATGCAGTGCGGGATGCCGATCAGTTCCATGTCGGAAAACATAAAACCGGCGCGGACTTTTCGGTCATCGAATAACACGTCGATTTCGGCAGCCAGCAAGTCTTGGTACAGCTGCTCAGACGCTGTTTTCAGGCGCTCGGATTTATGCATGTTCATCGGGCAAAGTGCAACCTGGAAAGGCGCAAGATTGGCCGACCAGATGATGCCTTTATCGTCATGGTTCTGCTCGATGGCGGCTGCGACCACGCGGGAAATGCCGATACCGTAACAGCCCATGGTCATGATCTGGTTTTTGCCGCCTTCGTTGATCACACCGGCTTTCATGGCCTCGCTGTATTTAGTGCCCAACTGGAAAATATGACCAACTTCAATGCCGCGAGCCAGCGTGATTTGACCTTTGCCGTCCGGGCTGGGGTCGCCTTCAACCACCATGCGCAGGTCGGCAACGTGGTCTGGAACAGGCAAATCGCGTTCCCAGTTGACGCCTTGATAATGCTTGCCGTCCTGATTGGCGCCGCAAACGAAATCGGACATCAAGGTCACGCTGTGGTCGGCAATAATCTTGATGTTCAAGCCTATCGGGCCGATAGAGCCGGGTTTGCAGTTGCAGACGCTGCCCACTTGCTCATCGCTGGCAAATTCAAGCGGCGAGGCGATGCCGTCAATTTTTATCGCTTTAATATCATTAAGGTTATGGTCGCCTCTTAACAGCAACGCAACCAGCGTGTCTTCTTCGCCTTTAACGATCAGAGTCTTAAGACATTGCGTGGCCGGGATATTTAAAAAGCCGCAGACTTCTTCGATGCTGTGTTGATTGGGTGTGTCAATCAGCGTCATTTGTTCGGTAGCCGAACTGCGAGAACCGGCAGGCATCACCGCTTCTGCTTTTTCAACATTGGCGGCATATTCGCTATCGGTTGAGAACGCAATCGCATCTTCGCCGGAATCGGCCAGCACATGGAATTCATGCGATATCGCGCCGCCGATAGAACCCGAGTCGGCGATAACCGCGCGAAAATTCAAGCCCAGATGGTTGAAAATATTGGTGTAGGCCTGATACATCGCATCGTAAGTGACCTGCAACGATTCATGATCCAAATGAAAGGAATAGGCGTCTTTCATGATAAATTCGCGCGAACGCATCACGCCGAATCGGGGGCGGATTTCATCGCGGAATTTGGATTGAATCTGGTAATAAGTGATAGGCAGCTGTTTGTAGCTTTTGATCTCATTACGCGCCAGATCGGTAATGATTTCTTCGTGCGTCGGCCCCAGGCAAAAATCGCGATCATGACGGTCTTTTAACCGCGCCAGTTCCGGGCCGTATTGTTCCCAGCGTCCGGTTTCCTGCCACAGTTCGGCAGGTTGCAGGCCGGGCATCAGCACTTCCAGCGCGCCGGTTTTTTCCATTTCTTCGCGGGTGATTTTTTCGACCTTGCGCATCACCCGCAGCCCCAAGGGCAACCAAGTGTAAAGACCGGCGGCCAGTTTGCGGATCAGCCCGGCGCGGATCATCAGTTGATGGCTGGCTATTTCAGCATCGGCCGGAGTTTCTTTAACGGTATTGAGCGGGAATTGAGTAGT
>CAZAUB010000272.1:0-4208 GCA_964488195.1 uncultured Methylobacter sp.
CCCCATTGATTGTGATTTGACAGCCAACAAAATTCTAAAAACAGTTTGCACCTGCATTTACTTCGGGAGATAACATGAGCACAGGAACTTCATTGGCTACAGCTGTTAGTTATATCGCCGTCTTGTTTTTTATCTACTTCGGCATAACCAAAACCAGTGATTTCAAAAAACAACCCGATGAAAAACAGCTTGCGGGCAAAAAGCGACTTAAAAACGCTATGTTTATTGGTGCTGCCGCTGGCCTCTTTAAAATTTTCATAGGCTTAACTAATGCTTAGTTTTCAGTGGCTTGTTGATATAAGACCTGACATTACAGTCAAGCGGGACGCGTCAAAAACGGCGCGCCTCTTACCTTTACGTTAGGCAACCTGTGACTTACCGACATTTCGAGGGGTCAATGCAGACTCACCGCTGGTGGCTGGCAGTCGTTGCGACATTGCTGACCCCTTGGATCGGTCCGCATATCGATCGGTACGTGCCTGTAGGCTGGGTGTTGTTTCAAGCCGACACTGAAGATGCCGACAGCGGCTTCTGGGTTATCGCTGCTGTGGCACTTGGTGTCATTTACCTGGCATGGCTTGTACTTTTCTATGGGCTTGCTGCCTGGCTCGCACGTCGCCGACGCGATCGCGGCAGCTCAAGTGGACACACCAACCGTTAGATGACACCTTTTCATGCTTAGTCGCCGTTTCCCATTCTTGACCGCCCTCTGTGTTGGGTTAATAGTAGGTGTCGGGTACCCGTTCGTGGACATCGGTCTCGCGTGTCGCGCACCAACCTCTGAAGCATGTGTTTGGGGCAAGGCCTACCTTCTACTGACTCTCAGCGTAAGCGTAGTGGTATTGGGCGGCGTAGTAACGGGCTTGCTCTACACCGTACTGATGTGGCGGCGTCGCCGTCCGTCGCGCGATGATGCAGCCTAACCGGCAATTCGACCAGTCGGAGAAAAACACAATGAACAAAATTCTTGCGGCAGCGTTTATTCCCTCGGCCCGAAGTTTGGTACGCGGCCTCAGATTCTGCGCGGTAGCGGTTGCCCTGCATGGAATGCTCCTTTGGTTCTCTGCTGCAATTAAGTCTTTTTTTCCTAGCGTATTGGATCTGGTTGGAGAAGTGTTTTTCTGGGTTCTGGCAGTTCCTGCCTTACTTCTCACCAGCCCTTTTACCTCTATTCTTTGGAGCTTTGGGTTGATGAATGCTCCTGGATGGTTCGCATGGCCGAAGCCGCTGGGCATTGCCCTAGCATATATGATATGGGTTGCCGTTCTTTTCGGGCTTGCTCAGGCAGTTCAACGGTGGTCAAACAAAAATTGACTTACCTAACAACGTGAGTTACAGGGGCAGCAATCAAAAAAAATCAAAAGGGTTAGACTCGCTTGATTTCTTGAGGCGGATTCAGCCTCGAAGTGCAATCTTAGGAATCATGCGGCTTCTTGCTCTTTCTCAGCATAAAAAATCGAAATGACGTTTTTTTATTTTTCAAACAAGGCAATCGACTCCACATGCCCGGTCTGCGGGAACATATCCATCACCCCGGCTTTAATCAGCTTATAGCCCAGTTCATTAACCAGAATCCCCGCATCACGGGCGAGAGTTGACGGATTACAGGACACATAAACAATCTGCTCGGGCTGCCATTTTTTAAAATGATGCAAGACATCCGAAGCACCGGCTCTGGATGGATCGAGCATGATTTTATTGTATTTCCGGTTGGCCCAGGGCTGATCGGAAATATCCTTGCTTAAATCGGCCGCATAAAACTCAACGTTTTCTATACCGTTATGACGGGCATTTTCTTTGGCATGATTGACCAAAGGTTGGTCGCCTTCCACACCGACCACGCGCCCGGCAAACTTCGCCATCGGCAAAGTAAAGTTGCCCAGGCCGCAAAACAAATCCAGCACCGAGTCGTTTTCATTCAGCGCTAATGTCTCCAGCACCCGGTTGATCATTTGCTTGTTAATTTCGTAATTAACCTGGGTAAACATCGCGGGTTTGAATTTAAACTCCAAGCCCTGATCCGGCAGCGCATAAGCCGGTATCAATTCCGGCTCGCCATCCAGCGGAGCTATAGTATCCGGACCTTTAGATTGCAGACACAGCGATATGCTATGTTCATGAGCAAAGTCACGCATCCGTTTCTTATCGGCATCGGTCGGCGGCTCCAGCACCCGAAATGCCAGTACGCATTGCTGATCGCCGATAGCCACTTCGATCTGCGGAATTTTATCCTTGATGGTCAAGCCGCCTATCATTTCCGACAAGGCCATGAGCCGGGTGCCGACGATAGGATGCATCACCACGCAGCTTTCAATTTCGGCCAAATACGGATGACGTCTTTCCCTGAAACCGACCAGCACCCGGTTCTTTTTCTCGACATATTTAACGCCCATTCGCGCTTTGCTGCGATAGCCCCAATGCGGGCCTATTAACGGCTGCCAAAGCTCGGGTATTTCAGTCTTGCCGATGCGCTTAAACTGATCGACCAGCAAATCCTGCTTAATCCTGATTTGCGCAGCCGATTCGACATGCTGAAAACTGCAACCGCCGCACACGCCATAATGCGCACACAACGCATCGACCCGGTCGGCGGCGCGACTTAACAGCTTGACGACCTTGCCTTCCGCATAATCCTTGCGGCTTTCGGTATAAACAAACTCCACCTCCTCGCCCGGCAACGCCTCATCGATAAATATCACCTTACCATCGACATGCGCCACCCCGCGTCCGTCATGAGCCAACGATTCTATAGTGACTTTAACCGGCGTTTCCGGTAACTGCTTTTTGACTCTTTTTCTATTTGCCATGTTTATTTTTGTTTCCAGCTTCCTGAGGATTGATACCACCAGCCTGCTTGAGCATTGCTCACCCAACGACCGGCAAAGGTTGATTTGATTTGTGCAGCCCAATCGGGATGACCGTTGGCATTGGCAATCGCCTGATAAAGATTTTGCCGATCTGCATTTTCCGCAGCGACCAGTTTATTGACCTGATTCCTGTCTTTAAGCGGAACGTTTTCAACATCCCTGACCGCCAGCAGGCCATCAGCCTGTATGCCGATAAAACCCGCCGCATAAAAGGGCTGTAGCGTAGCGAAACGACTTTCCATCGCTGCACGCAACTGCCTGATTTCGGGGCTATCAATCGTTAAATCAGTATCATGTGTCTGTGCCGGCGGAAAGTCATCACTATGGGCCTGTGCAGGCGAAATAACAACATTGATGGCATTATCAATCAGCTGAAAAACGACCACCTGCCAATCAGGTAAACTTGCCTTAGGCTCCATTTGTTGCGGTGTAGTTTTTTGTATGTCTTTAATGATTTCATCCGCAGCTTTTTCAGCGGCAGCGGCAGGGAAATAAATATTAATGGTGACACAGGCAGTCAACAATAACGCACCTAATACCGATATTTTTCTCATAACGCTCTCCAAATTATTTAATGATTACTTGGTCTGATGTCGACTAACCGTTCCATCAATATATTCCAGTCAACGCAGGGATTATAGCCGATCACATCAATCTGCGGCGTTCAACTTTTAATCGCCATGTTGCCACAGACATTTGGATTATTTCTGCGAGAGTGTGTTGATTGGATAACCCATGATGATTGTTTTACAATCCGACAATGTCAAAAAAATAAGAATTATCAAAGAAATAGCTGCTTGAAACAATTACTGAAGGTCATGGCATTAGAGAGCTTGCTCAATTACGGGAACACTATGGTTATGATTGCACCACGCTTTTAATCGGATAAGGTGAGGCTTTGCGTGAACAAACGATAAAGCAGTTTGCCCGCCCTGCTATAAATATCGGATGCAATTCAACACGCTACTTTAACAATTTGCCAGGATACGCCGATAACAATTCCGGCTGATTTCCCATATCCGTGAGTACCTGATCGACATGATTTATCCCAAGCAACAACGCAACGAATTCATCGGGACGCAAAACGAGATAAGCATTCCACGCAGCAAGCTTTGCATCCGATAACAATTCATCGGCGGTCCCTTGCTCCTTGGATAGACTGATTTGTGCGTGAGACACGGCATCAAGATCCGCATAGCCATCTTTAAATAACTGGCTCGTTTGCTGAAAAGTTAAACGCGTTTGGGCGGTCTGTAATTGGCTGGATTTTGCGGAAAGCTCTGTTTGGGTTTTGGCATTCAACACCGTTCGAAGTTTGGTTTCGGCATCAATCAGCGCTTG
>CAZAUB010000273.1:0-4201 GCA_964488195.1 uncultured Methylobacter sp.
AGTGAGCCATTATTTTTCCGGTTGCCTCATTTAAAGTATTGGTAATACCAATGAAGGATTCCACGCTGAATTGCAACGACACGTTTTGTAATTGTAAATGCACTCTTTCGCATTTTTTGCAAATTAGTACTTGTCCCAACGCTGTCGCTGCTAAGTATTCATGTACACAGGGTTCTTTATGCATAAAATTTTATTTTTTAATGGTTGAGTTGAGACAACGCTAAATTTTGTGGGTTGTACCTGGTGAATTAATGGGTGATTCTTTCATCCTTTGAAATATTTGTCCTTTGTTCCAGCAAAGTTGCGGTTATGTTTTGCCATTGTTGCAGCAGTTGCATGTACAGGGTTCTGCAGTTAGGAGAATCGATTACATCAGGATGCTCAATCACCAGGCGAATATGGCTGACGATAAAGTGGGCAAGCTTGGGGCATTGATCTTTATGAAACTGCGTCATTAAAAAACAGAGGGTTGAATGTAATTTAACAAATGATAAATCATCAGTTTTTTTCTCTTTAATGAGCGTTGCGAGGCTATTCAGATTTTGTTCCACGGCTTTTTTCCTTTAGTGTGTTAAAGAGTTGAATTCACAAAGCTGAACAAGATTGTTGAGCTGATTTTGTATTTTTGGGGAATGCCTTGGGTTGCTTGTATGGCAAGTCAGCCATGATTTTGAGTGTTTGGCGTACCCTTCCCGCTTGTTTTTAGCAATATTTAACAAGCTAAGTAAGCGATAGTATCGAGAAATGAGCAGAGCAATACAGGGATTTTGCAGGGCTTCATATTGAATTTTCAAATATTCAATAGCCATTAATAACGTCTCTTGCTGATCTTTTTCAGACATAATAATTCTCCTGATGGCCGGATTTATTCTTTTTTGTTAATTTCACAGCGGATAGGAATAATTTCCAGACAGCTTTTTTTGAATCAGCATTCAGGCACTTAAAATCCACGGCATGAATACATCCGCTTTCAATGAGTGATGCCAGGGTGTTTGCTGAGATTGCTATGTGTACCAAGTTATTTTCCATATCAAAACCGGACCGAGTTCTATTTGTTACAAATGATAATGATTCTCATTAGCGTGTCAAGTAAATTTCTTTGACGGAGTACCGGAAGTGTAGCGTTAGCGGAACGGTGTACGACAACCCCTGCTGACCGTGCTCGACTAGTGAAGAAGCTGGTCAAGCTGCCTGGAAACCACGGGGGTCTATCACTTCGACTTAAGCCTAGACCTACATGATGCAGGCGTATCACTCATGGTGGTTAATCCAAAAGCTTTGCACACAATGCCAAGGTATTAATGAAAAACAGCAAAACGGATGCTGTCGATGTCAATACCTTGGCCGAATACGCCGAGAGAATGGACTTCGTCGCGTGGGCTGGTAAAAAACAGAATGTCATTGACAATCATTCTCATTAGTATTAGCCTGTTATTGTAATCAGCCAACGAAGAGAAAAGTCATGTATATCTGTTTGTGCAGAGGGGTAACCGACAGTCAGATACGGCAGGCAGTCTGCCAAGGCGCGTACTCCATGCGCGAGTTACGTCATTGCCTTGGCGTGGCCTCACAATGTGGCAGATGCGGTCAATGTGCCAAAAGCCTATTAGAGCAGACACGTATGGCCATTACTGAAGACGCCGGTTTGCAACTCGTACAACCGTAGTTTACCGCTGAATCGAGCCAGACCCGTTTCGGCATCCTACCAACTTACTGTCAAAAAAATGAAGGAGTTCATCATGAAAGGTGATAAGAAAGTACTCGAATATCTCAACAAGGCATTGACCAATGAGCTGACCTCGATCAACCAGTATTTCCTGCATGCCCGCATGTACAAGCACTGGGGTTTGCATAATCTCAACGAGCATGTATACGCCGCCTCAATCGACGAAATGAAGGATGCCGACCGGCTGATCGAGCGAATCTTATTCCTCGAAGGCCTGCCCAATCTGCAGGACCTGGGCAAGCTGATGATCGGCGAAAACGTGCCGGAAATGCTCAAGGCCGACTTGCAGCTTGAAAAAGACATCGGCTTGCCCTTGCTCAATGAAGCGATCGCCTACTGTGAATCCTGCGGGGACTACGTTACCCGAGAGCTGTTTGAAGGCATCCTGTCCGGCGAACAAGGTCACATCGACTGGCTGGAAACCCAGCTGGAGTTGATAGACAAAATCGGTTTGCAGAATTATCAGCAGTCGCAGATGTGAGTCTAGTGTTCATGGCTTAGAGGCCCTGTGCAGCCAGAGCGCGATCTCTGTTAAAAGAAGGTGTTGCCTGCACAGGGGACACCTTATAGCGGTTTCTTGCAGGCTCGTTGTTAGGGGAGATGTATGTTTGCCACTTTTATCATTACGTTGCGCGAAGGGCTGGAAGCTTTTCTCATCGTGGCCATCAGCCTGGCTTATCTCCGCCAAACGGGGCGATCGCGTCTAGTGCCGGCGGTCCATTGGGGCATCGCGGTCGCCCTGGGTGCGAGCATCGTCGCCGGCCTGTTCTTCCAAAAGGCCGAGAACAAGCCGCTATGGGAAGGCGTTTTGGCCTTGGTCGCGGCGCTGTTGGTTGCTTCGCTGACCATTCATATGCGCCATGCCGCCCAAGTGATGCAGGCGCCCAGGCTGCAACTGGCCACATTAGCGGCGCGCACGGGTTCCTCAGCGTTTGCCGGTGTGTTCGCGTTCACTGTGTTCATGGTCGGCCGCGAAGGCATGGAAACCGTCCTGCTGATCACGGCCCTGCTATTCCAGGTGCATTCGACGGAGCTGCTCGCAGGCGGGGTGCTCGGCCTGATAGTGGCGGGCGGTGTCGCCTGGGCTTGGGCGCGCTATGGACACCATGTCAATCTGACCCGCTTCTTTCAGACGACAACCCTCTTTCTGTATCTCCTGATAGTGCAACTCCTGATCTATGGCTTTCATGAGCTGACAGAAGCCCAAGCCCTGCCGCTCGACAATTATTACTGGCATGCAGTAACCGAACCTTACGGCCCGGAAGGCCCCTACTGGCATTGGCTGACCTATGCGCTGGTGGCGCTGCCGGGGGGCTGGCTGTTGGTCGCTACGCTACGCGATCGGCGGATGATGCGATGGGGGCTGGAAGAGGAGGCGCTTGCGGCGGCGATGAAGAGGGAGGAGGGGCGCATAGTCATGATCGCCGGTCAGAAAACCGCCGCCTATTGCGACGAGAGCGGAACGATCCATCTTTTTTCCCCGGTTTGCCCGCATGCCGCTTGCGACATCACCTGGAACAGCGAGGCGAAGACCTGGGACTGTCCCTGCCACGGAGCCCGCTTCGACCCCACCGGCAAGCTCATGCGTGGCCCGGCTTTGACCGATCTTCAGCTCAAAAAGCGGCTGACACCTCCCTCACCTTAAGAAAGGAAATTGCAATGCGTTTCGTAGTCACGGGAGAATGGAGAGAAAACCGGCTCCTTGCTCTCATCCTGATCTGGTTTCTTGTTTTTGGTGTCGGCGTCTGGCTGACCAACCTCCTGCTCTACTTAGGCCAAATGGGATTGACCTACGAGTCGGTCGTGGCCCATTACCGGGGCAACGAGGAACAGTTCCGTCCGCCAAGCAGCTACCGGGGGCTGTTGGAGATCACCCACTTTCATCTTCTTGCCATGAGCATCTTCATCCTGACGCTCGCCCATCTCGTGCTCTTCGTCGCCCTTTCCTCGCGGATAAAATTCTGGCTGATCAATTTGACCTTCTTCGCCGCGCTCTCGAACGAGGCGGCAGGATGGCTGACCCGCTTTGTGCATCCGTTGTTTGCCTATTACAAGATCGGCGCCTTCCTGCTCCTCCAGGCAACTCTCGCGATTCTGATTGTGGCCGTGTTGGCTGGACTGCTCTTCAACACCGATAAAGAACCCACCGACAATTCTCCGAAGGGGTGATGTCCGGCATCGATCAAGCGACCAGCCAGATAGATACTCTGTTCAAAGTCAAACTTATTTCGTTGGTTTTTGACTATCCGGCAGATGCCGGAATCGCATAAAAACGGGTATTGTCAAAGGGCTTGTCGTGTTTCAACATGCCATGTATAGCATGGAGCAATTTACGCATGACCGCACAGAGAGCCTGCATTTTTTCCTTGCCGTTAGTCAACTGCGCCGCCTTGACTGATGAACTTCAGGTTGTCTAACAAATATTCTGCTTGCATGATGACTTTATCCTTCTATTGAAAATCTGACAGGCACTAC
>CAZAUB010000274.1:0-4195 GCA_964488195.1 uncultured Methylobacter sp.
GCTTGAAATTTTTGCCAGTAAACCAAATCCTCGGCAATAGCTCCCTGCATTGCTCCCTGCATTGCTCTCGGCAATTGCTCCATGCGTTGCTCTACCTCCTCCATCCGTGGAGTCGTACCTCCTGCATCCATGCAGTCGTCTACATTGTCATCAGCATGATAACGTTTTATCCCGACACCGCCCTGCCCTTGCATAGACTTAAGTAGCCAATCCCCGGCACAACTAGGCGCACTAAAAACAACCTCGGGGTACGGGATATTTAACTGATCCAGCGTCGAAAAAAACGCCTGCTTATCCAGTTGCCGTGCAAAGGTGTCAGGATGATTACCCAGCATAATAAACTGACTATTCAGGTAATACAGGCTTTCCGGGCAACATTCAAAGCCGCTGCCGTAAATGACATGAGTTACTGCATAGCGTTCGACAAAATAATCTACAGCAGGCGCCAGATCCTGTTCAGCTAATGACTTTACCTGACGAAAATCTTCTGCATAGCCTTGCGTGTCCAGATCGGCAAACAGGTCAATGACAAGGGGCTTCAAGCCCGCGTTTTTTGCAGCCTGTGCCAGCATACGTCCTGAACTGGCGACTATCAATATCGTTTCCACGCTAATGCTCATCCACGAAAAGAACGAAAGACACGAAAAAAATCAGTATGTTGTATTGCACAGTCATTCGCTCTTTTGATGACGATTCACAACTTGGTATCTCTTTTGAATATTTTCGTGCTTTTCGTGTCTTTCGTGGACTAACTGCGGTTTTTAGAATGATCAACAAAAACATCCCCGCCGCTATTCCTGGCACTGGCAACAACAAAACTCAGCTTATCAAAATGCGCAAACTCCAGTCTGGCCTGATCGGCGATTGACTCAGCCAACTGAGCCCCATCAATAGCGCAAAATCCGGTCGGCCCCCATGAGGTTTGGCCGATAGCCACCGCACCTTGCTGTTCCAACCATTGCATGGCTGCCGCAACTTCGGGGCTGGTAAAAACGCCGCCCTGAGCCGAAGAGAAATGCTCGCCAACCGAGCGTTGCAACTGGCTGATCACATCGCCGAATTTGATGATGTCGTTCTCAGCCACCGCAGGCAGTCCCTGCATCAGCAATAAATAGCATAAACGCGCGGCTTCCTGCTGAGAAAAAGGCGGCAGCTCCTTAAAGGCCTGTATTTCCTGCTGACCGTGCAGACCCTGGCCTCGCTGATCGAACACCAGGATAAACCGCCAATCGTCCGGCACATCCATGTGCGCCAATACCGGCGGGGTGATGGTTTTTTCGCCGCGACCGCCATCGACAACCAAGCCGCCCTGCTCAAAAACGCCGATGCCAATGCCGGAACGCAAGCCCCGATCGGTCACAGCGGCGATTTCACGCACAGTAAGCCCCAAGCCGTAAAATTCATTAAGCGCCGCGCCGATTGCCAGTGACATTTGCGTACCGGAACCCAAGCCTACATGCTCAGGAATCGCGGTTTCAATGGTGATATTGAGCTTGTCGGATACGTGCAGCGCCTCACATAACATGGACACGCATTTTTCTGCCCGCTGTGCGGCAGCACCGGTAATGGTGAGTTGTCCTGCGCTGGTTACTGAAAGGCTGGTGCTGATTTCATTAAGCGCAACGCCGATGCTGCCGAAATGTCGACCTAACGATCCGCTTAAATCAATAAAGCCCATGTGCAATCTGGCGGGCGCAATGACTGAAACTTTAGAATGTTGAACTATCAAGGGTTATGACTGTGTTTGTGCTGCAAATGTGCTGAAAGTATACATGATCGGCCTATCGGCTGCGAACTCTAAGCGCGGATCGCGTTGGTCAATTGAACCAAATCGTTCACCATCCAATCACACAGTTCAACCGTCAACGGATCGACTTGGGTTATCGACGGTATAAACACCGAAACAGCCCCCGCTCTGGATGCCGCCACTATTCCCGCATGAGAATCTTCAAGCACCAGACACCGGCTGATGTCCACCTGCATCAGCTCGGCTGCTTTTAAAAAAATATCCGGCTCCGGCTTGCCGCGCAGAACGTGATCTCGGCTGACGATAATTGAAAAAACATCTTTGATTCCGGCCAGTTCAAGACATTCCAGCGCATTTACCGTCCGGCTGTTAGTCGCCAGACAATAAGGGATGTTTTGCTGAATCAGCAATTCCAGCAATCCGGCAAAGCCGTGTTTGATATTTATACCGTGGACATTAACGTGGTCACGCCAGCACTCGTCGCTTAACCTATTGAAGGTTTGCAGGTTAAACTCAGCCCCGCAATAGTCAATCAGTTTCAGCTCTATATCCTTGTAGTGCAGCCCTGATAATGACAGACAAAAATCCCCGGAAAAATCATAGCCCATAGTGTATGCAGCCTGCTGCCAAGCAATACTGTAAGTGCTCTCGGTATCCAAAACCAGGCCGTCCATATCAAAAATAACCGTCGAAAAATCAGCTAACTTAATCACTGAATAACCTTGACATATTCCCCGTGCGCTTCACGGCTGGAGCCGACCACGATGCGTTTAACGCCTTGTTCCGATTGTTCCAGCACGCCTGACACTTCCACCATTTCGCCGGTGGCGGCCTGCCCTGTATAAGTCGCCGTAAAGCTGACAATAGAACTGATCTGCTGATGATCTATTTTAAATTTGGCCGGATAATCAAACGCATGAAAATCTTCGATCACCCTGCACTGCAAGGTAATCGCCCCGCATTTTTGATAATTAATAGCCTCAGAGCTTATGTAATGATCGATAAAATTCAAATCGAATTTTCGCCCGTTAATCACAGCTTTGTTACATTTACGCCGTTCATGCCAAACATAGTCATCAAAACTCAAATCGCATGAACGACGCAGGTAAGATTGCTGCCAATCCTGATCATTCAAATCCTGCAAATACCCCTGTTCAATAAGCTTGCGGGTAATTGCCCTGCATTGGTGAAAAACATCCCGGCCGTAACAGATCAGATCAATATCCGAGCCTTGATTTTGAACGCCAACCAATATTGAGCCCGTGACCCCGGTTTGCGCCAAATCCAGCCCGTGTTGCCCGAATAATTCACACAGCCGAAACAAATCCCGCTCGACGGCATCATGCCGGTTTGATTGCATAATCTGTTGCAGTCGGTGTTTGGGCTGATGATGCTTAGCGATCCGGTCTACGGCGACCGCATGCAAATGCGCATCTAAAACCGGGGAGTAATGCAGATAATCGGGATACAGTTGTTGCAGGAGTTGATTGGCTTGCTCAGTCGCAACCTTTTTCCAGCCGGAAGGCTCAAACACATAACGCAAAAAACACAGCGCCTTGCCATCTTCCAGGCCTTGCTCTACCACCGCAAAAATAAGCCCTTCAGCAGTTTCAATAAAATCCTTGGCAAAAAACATGCTAAAAATGAGTAGGACTATCTTTTGGCGCAAACGTAAGACGTATAAGGCGCGGAAGAACCGCGCCGTCAGGCCTGTCAGGCATATTCGCGTTCTTCTATTGCGGCGGGCGAAGTGAAGAACCGTTTAAAGTACGGCATAAAGCTGATTGTGATCGGTATCGAATAAAAACAATACATCGCCGCCGCTTCGCCGGTCGACACGCCGAACATCCACTGGGGCATAAACAGCGTCATAATGGCCATACCAAAATGATAGGTAGCGATGCGCCTGTTATCCTTCCAGACAAAACCGCTGATCGCCAGAGCAAACAATGAGCCCCACGTAACCAGTAAGCCAAAGGCGCTGGAGATGTGGTAACCGATATGGTACTTGCCCATAAACAAGCACGAGACCATATTGCCGATAAAATTCGGCGCAATTTCGAGTAGCTGCCATTCTTTGGGCAGAAAGCTGAAAGTCAAAAATGACGAACTGAGGATTGCGCCGATAATGGTGGCTTTTTTCAGCGCGGTTTTGTCGGACGAGTAAGTCGCCAACGCGGGCATAATCGCCAGCGCCTGCAAGCTGATATGGTAGACCGACAGCTCACTCAAAAACAGATTGGTGCCATAGCCACACTGATCCGCAACCGGATAAGCGAAATACTGAATAAATTCCATCAAGGAAAAATGAAAAATGGCGTAAGATCTGGCAACCCGAACCCAAAGAGGCTCAGTTTTATCAAGGTAAGTAACAGTAGATGCAGCCAGCCCAGCCAGACCCAGGCCAATAGACATATCAACACTAAAACACATAATTATTCCGTAAGT
>CAZAUB010000275.1:0-4153 GCA_964488195.1 uncultured Methylobacter sp.
ATCCCGCATTGGCAATAAAACTGCAATTTTGGAACTAAATATTGGCCGAATAATTTTAAATAGTTCCCCTTATCTAATAGTTGATGTAGTGTATCAACTTCTTTGTTGGCGCTGATTATACGCATGAAAACTAACAATTTTGACCCGGTTCAAACCGGGTTATTAAAAGGCGTAAACCTGATTGAAGCCAGCGCCGGAACGGGGAAAACCTATGCCATAGCGATGCTGGTGTTGCGATTCGTGGTCGAGCAGGGTATCGCGATTGAAAAATTGCTGGTGGTCACTTTTACCAAGGCAGCAACCGAAGAGCTTAAAGACCGAGTGCGCTCCAGATTGGCCGAAGCCAGACGGGCTTTAGACGGGCCCGTTCGACAAGCTCAGGGCAGGCACACTGAAAACATCGACGGCAATATTGTCGATTGGTTGGCCAATCTGGACATAGAGCCGGAGCTGGTCAGACAACGCCTGGCTGTGGCGTTGTTGGATATAGACCAAGCTGGAATTTTCACCATTCATGGTTTTTGTCAGCGTGTCTTAAGGGAACATGCGCTGGAAAGCGGACAATTATTCGATGCCGAATTAACCGGCGATTTGGCGGCGATTAAACAGGCTTGTGCAGATGATTTCTGGCGCAAGCAGGTTTACCAACGTTCGGCCTGGGAAGTGGCGGTATTAACTGCGGACTTTAAAACCCCGGATGCGTTGCTTGCCAGCATTGCCGCATTTCCTGGGAACGGCTTGGGAACATATTCGCAAATCAGCGTTTATCCGGTTTGCGAAAGCTTGGATGCTGTATTAAAGGAATTACAGCGGCAATCGGATTCGGCAAAAGATCAGCTGGACGATTGTGCAAACGTTTTGCGTGATTGTTTCGCCGACGAAAAATTCAAGGCCGGTTATACCGATACTTTTGATTTTCACTATGACTCGTTAAGTGCATGGTTGCAAGGTGCTGGCACACACATTCCCGACGCTGAAGCATTTGCCTTATTGACCGAAAACGGTTTGATGGAAGCCCTGCATGGCAACAAATTCAGAACCAATAAAACGCAGTCCGGCGATCAGCGTAAGGCTGAATATCTAGCCGAATTAGCCATAGATACCTCGGCTTTCGATGCGTTGGCTGCGGCGATTAAACAAATCACCCTGGTCTTTCGCAAAACCCTGCTGGACAGCTTGCGCGAGGAGCTGGATAAATGTTTGCAGCAGCTTAATGTGCTGTCGTTCGATGATTTAATCAGTCGTCTGGCTGAGGCGTTGCAAAGTGAAAAAGGCGCGCTACTGACGGCTGAGTTGCAACAGCGTTTTGAAGTCGCGCTGATTGATGAATTCCAGGATACCGATGACAGCCAGTGGCATATTTTCTCATCACTATTTGCCGCTCCCAGCCAGTATTTATATTTAATCGGCGACCCCAAACAGGCGATCTATAAGTTTCGCGGCGCGGATATTTATTCGTACCTGGACGCGCAAAAGCAGGCCGAACATCAATTTACCTTAGGTAAAAACTGGCGTTCGCATCCGCAGTTGGTCGATGCAGTGAATGCGTTGTTTCAAAGAGAGCGGGCATTTTTGCTGGAGGGTCTGGAGTTTATCAACGTAAAGCCCGCTTTGTCGGCAAATGACGGCGAGTTGCATCAAGCAGGACAGGTGGCGGCGCCGATGGTGCTGTGGCAGTTACCGGAAAGCGACAGCAAAACAGGATATTGGACGGCGGGCAAGGCGGCCGAGGAAATCAGGATCGCCGTTGTAAATGAAGTCGTCGAGTTACTGACCGGCGACTACACCCTGCAACCACAGAACCGGGTCTTGGAGCCCAAAGACATTGCCATACTGGTAAGAACCAATACCCAGGCCAGGGACTATCAGGCGGCATTGCGTCTGGCGGGCGTGCCTTCTGTGTTAAACAGCACGGAGTCGGTTTTTGCCTCGCAGGAAGCGGCCGATTTATACGGTCTGTTGCAGGCCGTAGCTCACCCCGGCGATAGCGGGCTGCTCAAACAGGCCTTGACGCTGGACTGGTTTGATCTGGATGGACAAACGCTGTATCGGCTGATCAATAACGAGATCGAGCTGGACGCCTGGATGTCGCGCTTTCTCGGCTATTTTCAGGACTGGCAGCAAACCGGCTTGATGGCGATGATGCAGCATTTGCTGACCCAGGAAAAAATCAGGGCCAGCGTGTCGAAAACACTGATGGCGGAACGGCAACTAACCAACCTGCATCATCTAATCGAGCTGGTGCAGCAAGCGGCTGTCGACGAGCATCTGGGCATCAATAAAACTCTGGATTGGTTACGCAGTTCGATTGCCAAAGCGAGCAGCGCGGAAGATCAGCAGTTGCGGCTTGAAAGCGACGACGATGCGGTCAAGATCGTCACCATGCACCGCTCCAAAGGACTGGAATATTCAGTCGTATTTTGCCCTTATCTTTGGCAGCGTAGCGACCGTTTAAACAGTGAACGCTTGTTGATTAGATGCCATGAAAATGGCCGGACGGTAGTCGATTTGGGTTCAGAGGATTTTGAACGCCGCCGCGAACTGGCATTAAACGAAGAGCTGGCCGAGGATTTACGGGTGTTTTACGTGGCGGTTACTAGGGCTAAATACCGTTGTTATATTGCCTGGGGCGACGTACGTACTCAAGATACGGCGAATGACTCGGCGATGGCTTGGCTGCTTGAATTTGCAACCGCTAATTTTTCTGCGCAACAGGCAAAATTGCAAACCTTTCAGGATCAAGCTGATTACCGGTTACTGGACGTGCCGGGTGACACAACAGGCAGTTATCAAAAGTCTGTTGCACACATCCAGTTGCAGGTAAAAAAACGCAAACGATCACTCTATACCAACTGGCAAATGAGCAGTTACACGGCCTTGTCGGCATTAAGTGTGCATGATGCGCCGGAGTTGCCGGAAGATAAGGCAGGAGAGCAGGCGCTGGTTATTAAGTCCGAACCCGGCAGCGCAGCAATGGAATTACCCAGAGGCGCGCACACCGGCAATGTCGTGCATGATCTGCTGGAAAATAATGCGTTCAGCGACTTGGCACAGCGCAAGGATATAGCTATGCAACGGGATAAGACTTGTCAGCGTTACGGCTTAAAACTGGAACGGCCCGAAATGCTGGATCAGCTGTTGCAGACAATGGTCGCAACGCCGCTGTCCGCAACCGACGGTGATTTTTGCCTGATGAATCTGACCGAAAACCAGTGCCTAAAGGAAATGCCGTTTTATTTATCCATGCAAGCAATGGATGCCGCCCAGATTAATCGCATCTTGCGCGACACCCCGGCTTTTCAGCCTTTGACCGCCAAGCAGATGTGCGGATATCTGACCGGATTTATCGATCTTATCTGCGCGTTTCCAAGCCCCACTCCCCACTCCCCACTCCCCACTCCCCATTATTATGTGATGGACTATAAAACCAACGGCCTGCAAGACTACAACCCCGACAGCTTAACCCATGCCATGCGCGAACATAATTACGGCCTGCAATACTGGATTTACACGGTCGTGCTACATCGTTATCTGCAAATGCGCTTGCCGAATTACGATTATGAAACGCATTTTGGCGGTGTACGTTATTTGTTTGTGCGCGGCATGCAGCCGGATCAGCCTATGAGCGGCGTTTATCAGGACAGGCCGGATTTGGAACGGGTTGAAGCGTTGGCGGCGCTGTTTGGGGGTGGGCAGTGATAGATGACGACATGGATGCAGCAGCACAAACCGAACAAAGATCATTCAGCCGCCTGGATGTCGCTTTTGCCCGTTTCCTTAGCCTGCGCACCGACTTTGCCCCCCTACAAAAACAGGCTTTTGAGGCTATCGTTATGACAGCGTCTTACGAGCAAAATCAAGGCCACAGTTGCATTCAAATAGACGATAAAGCGCAGGCCTTGCTATTCGCTTCCGGGCTGGCAGATATGAACCCTAAAAGCCAAGCCAATCCCCTGCCACTGGTTATCGAACAAAATCGACTGTATCTGCACCGTTATTGGAGTTACGAAAACCGGCTGGCGATGCAGATCAAGGCGATGACTCAGGCCGAACCTAATGGCAACCAGCCGGTTGCCGCTACGGAATTGCTTCTGGATCGCTATTTTGCTGCGAGCGATGAAACCGACGATCAGCGCGAGGCGGCGAAAATGGC
>CAZAUB010000276.1:0-4140 GCA_964488195.1 uncultured Methylobacter sp.
TCTGTACACAATTATTATCGGGGAAGGCGAAGTTAACCCAGACTTGCCGTGCATCCGGCCGGGCCATCACAAAAACCGGTTGCCCGGCAACCGCTATGGTGTCATGCAATTCCCAGGTGTTTTTGTCGATGACCAGCACTTTGTGTTGGCCTATCGCGGGTGCAAACAAGTAGTCACCGGCTACCGCCCAGCCTTCAAGATGCGGCATTTTATAAACGGGCAGTTTTTCATCGTCTTTGCCGTAGTCGGGCAATATTCGTTTGACGCCGGCCTCGGGATTCCATAAATCCAGCAGCGCCAAGCCGGGTTCGCCAAATAAACCGGCGATATAATAATGTCCATCCGGCGACATTAACGCGTCATAAGGCTGCTTGCCGATATTTGGGAATTTTTTAATAACAGGCGCTTTGGGATTTTTGAAATCGGTCATCCAGATTTCACCGGCATCAAACAGGCTGAATACAAAGCGCTGTCCGGGCGCATCAACCAGGCCGACCACTTTAGAACGCAGTCCATCGCCGTAGTCTGCGGGAATATCGGCAACCAGTTCCAATGTGTCTGATGAGAAAACTTTAACTCCGCCGGGGGTGTAGTTGGACACGGCGATTAATTTGCCGTCCTGGGAAATCGCCCCACCGATGCTGTTGCCGGCCTGGATAATGCGTTTGTCGATTACGTCCTTGAGCATGTCGATTTTGGTCAAGCCGCCGTCACGACCGAAAACATAGGCGTAACGTTGATTTCGAGAGAAAACCACGGATGCATGAGATAAATCGCCCAGCTTTTCGATTTTCGCTAAGCGTTTATGCTCGGTGGTGTTGATGATCAGCGCATTACCGTCTTCCCGTTCGATGACGATGCCTAGGTCGCCAGTGGCGCGTAGCTCTGCGATGGCGTTGAAAGAGAATAGGAAGGTCAGGAGTGATAATATTTTTTTCATAAAACGTGTTAATAATGAAAACGGCAGCCAATAACTTGTAGTGTGTTATCGGTAATTTCATAAACCAGACGATGTTCGCTATCAATGCGTCTCGACCAGCAGCCTTGTAGCTGGTGTTTCAATGGCTCCGGCTTTCCAAGCCCGGTAAATGGGGTGCGTTGTATCTCTTTTAACAATTGATTAATTTTTCTGAGTGTTTGTTTATCGGTTTGTTGCCAATACAGATAATCTTCCCAGGCGTCGTCCGTAAACAGGATATTCATTCCTCGATCAATTCCTTTTGCATCAGCTGTCCGTTTCTCGCTTTGTCCAGCGAGTTAAGCAGTCTTTGGGCATTAGCAGGATTTGATAATAAATAATGTGTTTCCTGCCATGCGTTAAAGTCAGCCAATGACAAAATAACCACAGGATTATTATCTTCACGGTTTACGATGCAGGGTTCATGATCTTGACAAACTTTTTGGCAAAGCTGGTCAAGATTTTGTTGGGCTTCTTTAAAAAAAATGCTTTGCATAAAGATTATCCTGGATAGATCTAACAATAATTACTTTGGCAAGTTTACTTGAACGCAGAGCCGAAGGAACAAAATAATTAGTGCAAAGGGATATGCTTAGGAGGTGGTGGCGTGTAACGATTATCCAAATCCTTGTCGATTTTGCCGGCAATGCTTTCAACACCTTTAAGCGTTAGTTTTTCATCGCCGCCTTTGGTTTCTGAAATGTAGTTGCCGATTAACTGGCCATCTTTAACCCTGATTAAGTGACCCATGATATAGGCGAACAAAAAACTGGGCTTATGCAGCCTTCCAACCAATACATAGTCAGCGGCTGCTGTTCTGCCAAGCTCAGCAGCGACATCGTCATGGTCAAACAAATACCCGAAACCGCTGTTGGCTTTATCTTGCGCGGCTAAATCAATCGAAATAATGTCATAGCCGGCTCCTTTTAATTCCTTTTCCAGCAAGGGCTTTAGGCCTGCTGTTCTATTAATTTCGGCGGCGATCCTGGGCTTCAGCGTCATGTCATTGAGTTCGAAATCCAAAATGGCAATGCTTGTTTCTGCGTTGGCCTGGGTGATCGAAAGTGCAATCAAAAATAAAAAACAATAAGTTTTCATTTGTCTGTCTCAGTTAGGTTTTGTTTATTGGACATACGCAAAACTCCAACCAGCCAAGCCGCCTCATCCCGATTCATAAACGGCTGCCAAGGCGGCATGGCGGTGCCTGGGCGCCCGTTAAGAATGGTCGAAATCAAAAAATCATCAGGCTTTCCGGCTAACGCTTCGGGCAATAGGGCAGGGCCAAGGCCGCCTTTTAATGTCAAGCCATGACACGCTCCGCAATCATGATTGAGCATGTTGCGGAGTGTGCTTTGCCGCTCCAGTGACGGTTCACCGGCCAAGCTGGTTTCAGCTAACATAGCGGTAAGGACCAACATTAATAGCGGCAGTTTTTTCATGGCTGTTACGGTTTTAACCTGGCATAGTACATTGCAACATTACTGATATCGTCATCGCTTAACGAACCGGCGATCGCGTTCATAATGTCGGACTTGCGGGTTTTATCCCGGTACTGTTTGAGCGCCGTTTTTAAGTATTCCACATCGCGTCCGGCCAGCGGCGGAAAAGGCGCATCGGCCGAAGGTGTTCTAATGCCATGACATTGCGAACAAACTGCCGCCGCTTTGGCCTCGCCTGCATAAATGCTTGCCGCATTGACGCTTTGGGCTGATACCAGGCCCAATAACAGCGATCCTGTAAGAGCTGATAGTCTCATTATTTTGCTCCTTTCATCTCGTCGGGAGAAAGGCCGCGAGTCATGTATCTGACGCGACCATGAGAAAATATACCGGCGGGGCTTTCCATGGATACGGAAGCCACTTTTTGCATGGTCATAGCATCATAGACGACGACTTCGTCACCGCTGTAACCGGCGCTGACATATAGGAATTTACCGTCGGCGCTGTATTCAGGGAAGTAAGCATGTCCGCCTACATCCAGGGTTTTAACGACTTCCAGGGTTTTCTTGTCGATCAGCTGGACGGTGCGGGCGCGGCGGTCTTTAGAGATGATGTCCACCGCGACATAAGGCGCATTGGCGTGAGCAGCCGGAGATTCCGTGCCGCCTGCAACCGGAATTTGCTTGACCACTTCCATTTTGTCCAGATCCCAGACGCTGACAACCATTTTGTCGCAGTCGCCGAAGTTGGTGCCAAAACCGAGTGTACGACCGTCAACTTCAACAGCAGCGCCGCCGCCGACATGGGGTACGCAACCGGCATCCAGTTTTTTGATGATTTTGCGGTCTTTTAAATCAATCGCAGTAACGATGCTGTCATCATAAGAAGCAACCATGAGTTTGCTGCCGCCATGGGACAGGAAGGCATCATGCAAATGGCGGCCGACTTTTTCTATTTTGGTAACCGGGAAACCTTCTTTTAAATCAACCACCCAAACTTGACCTGCGTTTTCCAAAGCAATCGCAAAAATATCGTCAAACGGCGTGCCGATGATCATGCCGGAATCGGAAGAGACCATTTTGCCGTCCGGATCAAGGCCTTCCAGTTCAAAGGTTTTTAGCGGTTCCAAGGTGTCGGCATCAAGGATGACGGCGTTATGCGGTACATAAGAACCGGCCATGATGTATTTGCCGTCGCGGGAAACACCCAGGCCCGGCCCGTTGAATCCGGTTTTAACGCTGCGCACGGCTTGCATGGAATATAAATCGACTTTAAAGATTTCCGCTGTATCGGTTTTTACATAAGCCCAGCGCGGGTTGGCGGGGTTGTAGTCGATAATATGCGCGGCGGTGCCGGTGGCAACTTCGCCGATTTGTTTGTGGGTGGTGCTGTTGATGAATACCGCTTTTGAACCTGAGCCGCGCCCGTATTTGCCGCGAGCCGCCACGCCGATAACATCGTCCATGCTGTTGATTTGATAGGTAGGCTTTGCGGGCAGAGTGCTTTCGTCTTTAACATACACTTTGATAGACGCTTTGATGTCGTCAATCGTCCAGGCCGGATTGGCAAGCTTGGGCGTGGTTTGTAGATGTTTAACCAGGCCGCGAATTTCGTCATCCGATAAACGACCGAAGAACGGAGGCATTAAGGTGTCAAAACTTCCGGTCATGGTCAGGCTGCGTAAAGCGGTAGGGCTGCGGCCTTTCAGCGTGTCAGCATTCAAGCCGGGAGCAATAAACCCGC
>CAZAUB010000277.1:0-4117 GCA_964488195.1 uncultured Methylobacter sp.
TTGTTAAACAGCGTGGAAAAATAACCAGGGGATCGGTGAAAAACAGCGTCAAAATTGGCCATGTAAAAATCAATATCGCATTGTTTTTTAATATTTCTTTGTCTGCGTATACTGGTGAAACAGACGCTGAAAGTGGTCAATCTTGGGCGCTGTTTTACACCGGTTGGCTTTGTTCCGCACGTAACTGTTGGCGAGCTTCGATACACCGTGCTTTGCCTTGTTGTTCGATAGCGTACAGCTGACCGATACGCGTCAAAGCTTCCAGCGCCATGGAGCTGGCATTGGCCTTGTGCAGATCGAAGAACTTCCGGCGTGCGTGCGCCCTGCAACCCAGCTCAATGCAGGGCGACGCTTCTTGGCGTGCAGCTGAGAACAAGGCCTTGTACCGCCATAGTCATCGACCAATAAGTGCCCTTGCCATGTACCCAAGAACTGGCGCGCATGCTCGCCGCCTCGGAAGTCGAAGACGATGATCCGCGGATCTTCTTCCAAGTCGTTGCTGCGGTAGGCACCTAACTGCTACCAAGGCCTTTATTACTTTGGCCTTTCCTCCAGGAGAAACGTGCCAGTTTGATTGGAGCGAAGAATTTGTCGAGTTAGGTGGGATCAATAGGGGATTGAAAGAATAATAGTCAAAGCATTTTATACGTGAGGTCGTTTCACTAGCCAATCACGCAACATTTGTGGTGTGTAGAATTAGGGTAAATATTAACATTCATTTACGATTCAATAACTTTAAATACCCCATTTATTAAAATGCCATTGGGGGTGAATATTGGTTCAATTAGGACACTATTATAGGCGACACAGCAGAATTATTTCGGCAATTAATATTGCAGTTTGTGATTCAAGAATAGTGTTAGTATCTGCTTATCAAACGATTACATTCATTAAGCAGCCGTTAAGGTTAAAGCGGATAATATGGCTCCAAAGTTTATCACTGGCCAGCCTGCCTTTGCCGACTCGATAAAGAACCAAATAGAATCCATTACTTAAGGAAAATAACTGTGAAAAAATCGTTTTTTTTGATCCTCCTGTACGCGTTGGCAATTATTTATTCATCTGCATCCTACGCTTCCGGGGGTGAAGGGCACAGTCATGGCAGAGGACACCACAAACATCATCATTCCGAAGAGGCGAGATATTATCCGGAACAGCCCCGATATTCAAACTACCAGAATCCGCGCTCACACCAAGGTTTGGCCGGTGGTGTTGTAGGCAGTGTTTTAGGCTACGAAATAGGTAACGGCGACCCAATTGCTACCGGCTTGGGCGCTGCCGCCGGTTCTTTTCTCGGCAACGGAGTCGCAGGAAGACGCTAATCCTACTTTGATTTACCGGCAAGCTTGATTTTGTTAACTCAACACCGAACTAACTAATTTAGAGGAAACATTCCATGAAAAAATTGCTTTTTTTGATTCAATTAACTGCCGCTGTAATCCTGTTTTCGCCGCTATCTTATGCTGATGACGATGATTGGGGGCACCATGGTCGCGGCTGGGGGCATCACCACCACCATCACGACTATTATCCGCAACCACAGATCATCTATTACCAACAACCAGAAGTCTACTATTATCAGCAACCGCCGGTTCGTTATTACCAACAACCACGATATTCAGGCTATGACCAGCGTTCCCACCAAGGATTAGCCGGAGGTGTTATAGGCAGCGTTTTCGGCTATGAACTGGGTAATGGCGACCCTCTTGCTACCGGACTGGGTGCCGCCGCCGGTTCTTTCTTTGGTAACGAGATGAGCGAGGGTTATCCTGGAAGATGGTAATCCAATCTGTTATGAAGTATTTAGCTAACTAAACACGGTAGGTTGGGTTGCCTCGGCAATTGCTCCTGCATTGCTCTGCCTTCTGCATCCATGCAGTCGTAAAGCGCCTACTGTTGGTGATTGATGCTGTTCCAACCCAACATTTACGACTGCCAGGGATGGCGAAAGTGTCCCAATCGATAGGGAACTGATGCGACTGCACCAATGTGTTGGGTCGCCTAAAGCGCCTACTTTTGGTGCGAAAAGATACAACCCAACGCGGCTAATTATCAGGCTGAATCCCCTTATCCTCCACTCAACCGGTCTCCGGCAGAAAACCCGGTAAACTCATCCCGTTAAACACTTGAAACTTGCCGCGCACCTGAAACAGATGCGTTTCTACATTAGCATAAAGAGCAAGGTAGGGTGGGCAGGCTTCTTTGCCTTTATGCCCTCGGGTGCACCGTTTACAACACCATAAAGTACGGACTCATCAATGTGGTGGACAGAAAAGCCTGCCTACTCTACTCGCCTTAATGGCAGTGACGTCAGTGACGCTCCTGTGTGGGAACCAGTTGTGATTCTGCATAAGCAACCTAATTTGTAAATTTTTCGAAGCCCGTCCGTGCTATTTTTACCTTATAATGGCGGGGCCTAAAATACACACACGATACCCACTTATGATAGAAGTACCACAAACCTCACGCACCATCCTGCTGGTGGATGATGAAATTAACATCATTAGTGCTCTTAAGCGTACTTTGCGACGTGATGGCTATACCATCCTGACCGCCAATAGCGGCACAGAGGGTCTTGCCTTATTGGCAAAGCACGAAGTGGGCGTCATCATTTCCGATCAACGTATGCCGCATATGACTGGCGTGGAATTTCTACGTAAGGTTAAAATGCTTTATCCCAAGACAATACGCATTGTATTGTCCGGTTATACCGAACTTGAATCAGTCACCAGCGCCATTAACGAAGGTGCGATTTATAAATTTTTAACCAAACCCTGGGACGATGACTTGCTTCGGGATAACATTCGCAAGGCATTTGGGCACTATGAAATGGAACAGGAAAACTTGCGTTTAACCAGGGAACTTCAGTCTGCCAACAACGAACTTTCCATGCTCAATCAAAATCTTGAGCAGAAAGTAGCCGATAAAACCCGTGAAATTGTACACAGTATTAACTTATTGCAAATTTCACAGGAAATTCTTGAACATTTACCGATAGGCATTATTGGTATTGACGAACGGCATATGATAGTAGCTTCCAACCGACGCGCCGAGGCACTATTCTGCCAACCTCCGGGCTGTCTGCTCGGTCTTATGGCGAGTGATGTTTTACCCGAAGCGCTTTTACAATTATTACAAACTGTCTATCCTGGTGACCTTGTACAGTTTGATGGCGGTATTGTAACGTTGAATGAAGGTGTTTCCATGCATGTATTAATGAGCACAATGGGGGGTATCAGCCAATCGAAAGGAATCATTATGGTATTGTCACCATTAAAGGAGAGTTGAGATGCCCAGCTTAAAAAATAAATTTGCGCGTTTGGCGGATTTGCCATCAATGCCGGTATTGCTTATGGAAGCGTTACAACAGATTAATGGCAAACAAGATCTGACCACACTGGTTGATAAGATTGGTCAGGATCCATCTATGGCAGTACGGATTTTACGTATTGTCAATTCACCTTTCTACGGCATGTCCAGAGAAATAGGTTCTTTGCGTGAGGCCATTGTATTACTGGGTTTTAACCGGATAAGAGACATGTTGGTTAGCATCTGTTTTTCAAACATGCTGCCTGCACAGCATAAAGACTTCAATTATCACCAACTTTGGCATCACAGCGTGGCCGTTGCCGAATGTACCCGGCAACTTGCAAACTGTACCGGTACTAATCCTGATTTTGCCTTCACTGCGGGATTGTTACATGACATCGGGCGCCTGGTGATTGTGGTACTTTTTCCTGATGAATTCAGCCAGATTATTAATGAGTCTGCCTCCCCGCTGATAGAAACGGAACGGCGCATATTAGGCTTTGATAGTGTGGAAATGGGTGGTAAGGCTGCACAGCACTGGAATCTTCCAGTGACTATTCAGGAGGCCATTGAGCAACACGAAACACCACCTGAACCCGGCGCCGCCAAGTCGCTCGGGTTGCTGGTCTATACCGCCAATTTGTTGATCGCCAAGGCTGAACAAGCCGATGAATCCGCTTTGGAGGAACACGAACCCATTCGTGCCGCGCTTGCCATACTCAATGTTTCGATTGAGCAGGCGACACGTTGTACTGACAGCGGACGACAGTTTGCTGATCAGCTCGTTGCCCTATCCTAAACAGCACAG
>CAZAUB010000278.1:0-4100 GCA_964488195.1 uncultured Methylobacter sp.
TAGCAATTTCAACTTTCATTATTGGTTCAAGCAAGACAGGACTTGCTTTCCTTGCCCCTTCCCTGAAACACATCGAGCCGGCAATTTTAAAAGCTATTTCGTTCGAATCTACATCGTGATACGAACCATCAAATAAAGATACCTTTACATCCAATACAGGATAGCCAGATAGGATACCACTCTTCAACTGCTCTTGGATACCTTTATCTACAGCAGGTATAAATTCTTTTGGAACAACCCCACCGACAATCTCATTAACAAACTCATAACCGGCGCCAATTTCTTGCGGCTCAATACGTAACCAAACATGGCCGTACTGCCCGCGCCCCCCAGACTGCCTTATAAACTTGCCTTCTTGCTCTACTGTCTTTCTAATTGTTTCTCTGTATGCGACCTGCGGAGCACCAACATTTGCTTCAACATTGAACTCTCTCTTCATGCGATCGACAATTATCTCAAGGTGCAACTCACCCATTCCTGAAATTATTATTTGCCCTGACTCTTCATCAGTATGCACCCTAAAAGACGGATCTTCCTGGGCCAATTTAGTCAATGCCACACCCATTTTTTCTTGATCTGCTTTCGTTTTCGGCTCCACAGCAACCGAAATCACCGGATCAGGAAACTCCATACGTTCAAGCACTATAACTTCTTTGAGATCACAAAGTGTATCGCCTGTCGTCACATCCTTGAGACCAATTGCAGCGGCTATATCTCCAGCACACACCTCTTTAACCTCTTCGCGACTATTGGCGTGCATTTGCACTATACGACCAATACGCTCTTTTTTCTTTTTCACTGGGTTATAAATACTATCCCCAGAATTCAGTACGCCCGAATAAACCCTAAAAAACGTCAATGTCCCCACAAAAGGATCTGTAGCAATTTTAAATGCCAGCGCTGAAAAAGGAGCGTCATCACTAGCAGGACGCACTACCTCAATTACATCATCTTCAAGATGACCTTTTATAGCCTCAACATCGGTAGGGGCGGGCAAATATTCAATAACCGCATCCAGCATCGACTGAACACCCTTATTTTTAAAGGCTGAACCGCAAAATGCAGGAACAATTTGATTTGCTATCGTCCGAGAACGAATTCCGAGCTTAATCTCTTCGTTTGATAAACACCCGTCTTCAAGGTATTTTCCTAATAAATCTTCGTTTGCCTCCGCAGATGCCTCAACCATATGCTCCCTCCACTCCTCGCAGAGTTCTAGCATACCGACCGGAATTTCCTTTTCCTTGAAAGTCATACCCATATTAGCTTCGTCCCAATATATGGCTTTCATTTTGATAAGGTCAACGACACCCTCAAAACCATCCTCGGCACCAATCGGCAATTGCATTGGCACCGCCTTACTTCCTAATCTTGCCTTAATTTGCTCAATTACTCGCAAAAAGTCTGCGCCTGAGCGATCCATCTTGTTCACAAAGACTAATCGCGGCACATTATACTTGTCCGCCTGACGCCAAACTGTTTCAGATTGAGGCTCAACCCCACCAACAGCGCAAAAAACCGCACACGCCCCATCCAAAACTCGTAAGGAACGCTCGACCTCTATAGTAAAGTCAACATGCCCTGGTGTATCTATGATATTTATTCGATGCTGTGGGAATTGATTTTCCATTCCACTCCAAAAACAGGTGGTTGCAGCCGAGGTAATGGTAATCCCCCGTTCCTGCTCCTGCTCCATCCAATCCATTGTTGCAGCACCATCATGCACCTCACCTATCTTGTGAGATACGCCTGTATAGTAGAGAACTCGCTCCGTAGTTGTTGTTTTACCTGCATCAATGTGAGCCATGATGCCAATATTTCGATAAAACCCTATCGGAGTTTTACGAGCCACAACTATACAATCTTCAGTATAATTCGTTGATTACCAGCGATAATGAGAGAAAGCTTTATTTGCTTCTGCCATTCTATGCGTATCTTCACGCTTTTTAGCGGCAGAACCCCTGCTTTCAAAAGCATCCATCAATTCACCAGCCAACTTAGCAGGCATATTCCTTTCGTTTCTTTTACGTGACGCATCAATCAACCAGCGCATCGCCAAAGCCATACGCCTTGAAGGACGTACTTCAACCGGCACCTGATAGGTCGCACCGCCAACACGGCGAGACTTAACCTCAACTCTGGGCTGAACATTTTCCAAAGCCTTAGACAGCACTTCCAACGGCTCACTATGACCTTTGCTTTCAATTACATCCAAAGCGCCATAGACTATCCCTTCCGCAATGGATTTTTTGCCACTTTCCATAATCATATTCATAAACTTAGTCAGCATAATGCTGCCAAATCTTGGATCTGGAATAATTTCTCTTTTTGTAGCGACTCTTCTTCTAGACATTTATCTCACCAACCAACGTTTAGCCTTTAGGCCGTTTTGTTCCATATTTAGAGCGACCACATTTTCTGTTAGTCACACCTGAAGCATCCAAGCTACCACGAACAACGTGATATCTCACACCAGGTAAATCCTTGACACGCCCACCTCTTATCAGAACCACGGAATGCTCCTGAAGATTATGCCCTTCACCACCAATATAGCTACTAACTTCAGCTCCATTAGTCAGCCTAACCCTAGCCACCTTACGGAGCGCAGAGTTTGGTTTTTTAGGCGTAGTCGTATAAACGCGAGTACATACACCCCTGCGCTGAGGACAAGCCTCTAATGCAGGAACATTGCTTTTTTCTATTTTTTTAGCACGAGGCTTACGAACCAATTGGTTGATCGTGGCCATAACTTTGTTTACTCCGATATACAATTTAACTGTCAGATAATAAAAGAACCGTCGCACATATTAAACGCCGACGGTGTGTTTATTTCGACCCGACCCAAGCACGTTAGCTCATTTGAGCAGAGTATATTACTTGCTAATGATTAACGGGTCAAGTCCATATTTAGAAATGCACTCCTAAATATTCAAAGCCTGTTTAAGCGCTTCTTCCACATCCCCGGCATCTACCGTTAGAGGCGCTTCACTTTCCACTATTTCTTGCTGGGCAAATCTGTTTTTTCTGCTTTCATGATAAGCCAACCCCGTTCCTGCCGGAATTAACCGTCCAACAATAACGTTCTCTTTTAACCCTTGTAAACTATCACTTAATCCACGTACCGCCGCATCAGTCAATACACGAGTCGTCTCCTGGAATGACGCCGCCGAAATAAATGACTCCGTCGCTAATGATGCCTTAGTAATCCCGAGCAGCACAGAATTGTAACTTGCCGGAATTTTTCCTTCAGCCTCGACCTTGTCATTTTCTTCTCTCATTGCGGCACGCTCAACCTGATCGCCTTTCAGGAACCCGGTATCACCAGACGCCGTAATCTCAACCTTTCTGAGCATTTGACGAATGATAGCCTCAATGTGTTTATCATTGATTTTCACACCCTGCAAACGATACACATCTTGGATTTCCTTAACCAGATAGTTTGCCAACTCCTCAATACCTCTTAATCTGAGAATATCGTGCGGCGTTAACTCACCTTCTGCTATCGTTTCACCCTTTTCTACATACTCGCCTTCAAACACCGTAATATGACGCCATTTGGGTATCAGTGTTTCGATTTGCTCGCCCGCAGGGTCTGTAATGATGACCCGCTGCTTACCTTTTGTTTCCTTCCCAAACGAGATGGTTCCACTGGTCTCAGCAAGAATGGCCGGATCTTTTGTTTTCCGTGCTTCAAATAAATCAGCAACGCGCGGCAGACCACCGGTAATATCTCTGGTTTTACTGGACTCCTGCGGAATCCTTGCCAAAACATCACCGACCTTTACTTCGCCGCCGTCCTTGATTCCAGCAATCGCACCCGCAGGCAGGAAGTATTGAGCCGGTATTTCAGTCCCCGGCAAATAAATCGCATTGCCCTCGCTATCAAATAGCCTCACCATTGGCCGCAATTCCTTACCTGCACTTCCCCGCTGCTTTGGATCGGTGACGACTAAAGAACTCAAGCCGGTAACTTCATCAGATTGCTTTTGTACGGTGACCCCATCGACAAAATCGATTAACTCGACCACACCATCAACCTCGGTAATAACAGGATGTGTGTGAGGATCCCATGTAACAATGATATCGCCGGCATTGATTCG
>CAZAUB010000279.1:0-4092 GCA_964488195.1 uncultured Methylobacter sp.
CATCGTTTAATACTGGCAATTCCATAGTATCTGACCTCGTAAGTTGCGTTTACTTAAAGCAAACGCACAGGTCATGCCAACGGCAGTATTTTATTTAATGATATTGATTTATATGGTTATTGTTTTAATGGGGAGTGTTATTGTTGCAAACACAACAGCCATCTTTTTAGATTTTGTAATTAATAGCACAATAAGTTTGATAGAAAGACGACTGGAACCTCATGTTTTTGCGTTCATGATATATAGGCAAGCCCGTAGTTTGGGTTGGGGTACCGACTTGAAAAACACGCAGTGAAACCCAACACCATAATGCACTCCTGTTGTATCCAAAGAGCATAAAGGGTTCGCTAGCTCATACAGCGTACGGGCTAGCGTAACCCAATTTACGTCGTTTACTTAGAAACCTCATCCATCCCAGCTTTTTTATTTGCAACATAAGAAATATAAAGCATCAACATGCCAACCAACATAAATACAAACACTTTAAAATTAGTGTTCAAATTGCTTAGATCAATAATCAGAATTTTAAAAATGGTCAGAGATAACAAACCAAAACCGATATTTTTCTGATTAACCAAGGCACTGTCGTTAACGCCGAGAAAAATCATATAGGCTCCCAAACAGGTCCACCAAATGGTTGTGGCAAAACTTCTAAGACCATCCGCTTGAAGGTTTAAGGTATTAAACAAGGCCATAATTTCATGGGTAATGGTTGACCAAATGCTTACGTAAAGGAAAAGTGTCAGCATAAATTGCCATAGGGTATCGAAACTATAAATGTACAGTTGTAAGTTAGTTCGTTCCACTTTTTTTACGTTTAAGCTGAGCACCACAAGAATAACCAGCGTGGTAAGTCCCACTAAACTCTCAGCTGTAGAAAATAGCCTTACATCCGAAGGAAACGGGTTAAAGCGATCAATAATGACCATAAACGTGGTAAAAAATCCCAACGCCGCAAGCACCAATGACGTTTTAATAAGAAGCGTTAATTTCGAGCTATCGCTCACTGTTCTATAAGCGAAGAAACAGGTAATCGCAGCAGGCAAGGTAAAAAATAAAAACGAAAGGGGTATACCTTGAATTCGAATTAAATCCAAAAATAACAGCAACAAAATAAACATACCCGCAAAATAGTAACTGAGGCTTCTAAGCAATATGACATCCTCATGTTCACCCTCTCTAGCGGGAAAAAAATAGCTTAGCAAGAAAGGAGATAAACAGAATATCAATACCAACGTAGTGCCGCGAAACACGCCTAAATTGGGCAGGGTAAGTTCATTAATATGCCATAGCGCCAATAAAGTGCCGAACAACGCGAAGATAAAAAAACTCATTTCCCGCTCTACCAGCGGTTTCACGAAATATAAGCCGCCGAACAGCAAGGCAACCACAGCTAAAGCAGGACCATCGAAGTAATGAAGCTGCGGATGTAACTTGGTAATCGCCAAAACAATGCCAATAATGCCGCCTATATACAGGGCGATATGCTTATCCTGATTAAGAGTTTTTCTAAGAAAGTGCCATCCGCCAAAATAAATAGCCGAACAAGCTAGCAATAGACCCGCAAGCACGATCCCGTCGATATATTTATCGAGAAAACTATTCATGCTCAAAACAAACCAAGCCAGTGGCAATAAATAGCCAATCAGCAAATAAGGATCGGTTTCTTTGCCGAATTTTTTTGCATTAACGCACATGGAACCGATATGTAAAGCCACCACGAGCATCATAAAAGCCGCGATATTGTATGCGTTATCAGGAAACTCCCCGCCCATGAAAAAGGCCAGGGACAAGGTGCCGATAAAAAGCCCCAAAGAGTTAAGTAAGCCTATGCCACGCAGAAAAAACCGGCTGGAAACGATTAAAATGGCAATATTGATTGCCGCAAAGTAAATCAAAAAGGCTGGCAACGGCAAGTCATAGTGAAAAACACTCTTGTCATCAATAAATTGTTTAAAACTGCCCGTTTCGCCTATGAAAAAAGGTGTCAAGTAGCCCCCCAGAATGCCAACCAACAAGATATATTGCGAGTGTCGAGTATAAGAAAAAAACGCCACGCCCATGGTAAACAGTGTGGCGATAATTAACGCCCAGGTTTCTGGAATGAGTACTTGTACGTTTTCAGTTTGAAAGCGAGAACCAAAAATTAAGCTCAAATAAAGCATTAACAGACCGCCACCCAATACTGCATCAGCGATGATTTTGGATTTTTTCTCCAAGGGATAAGAGCCGCTGATTAACGCGACCCCCGTTAAAAAACCCAGAGTTAAGCGTCCAGTTTCATTCAGTTTTTGCCATACACCTTCATAAAACAAATAGGACATGCCGGCCACCACAAACAAGATGCCGACTATGGGAAACCAATTTTTGATAATGTCGTCTATGACGGATTTATTTAAAGTGACCATGCAAACCCCCAGTAGGTGTGGAGAACAAAAAAACTAATAGTACGCAGATTCAGTTGGCTAAGTAAAGTCAATTTGATGGATAGCCAAGCAGCTAGGTTGGATTGCCCGTTTTTGGGGCACACAAAATTTCACAGGGTTACTGCTAAGTGTAGCATTTGTAGGGATGGCAAGCTTAGCCTTGTAGGCCGGAATAAGCCTGTTCGAGCGGCAGCGAGAACTGGCGTTTCCGGCAAACACCACCCGAATTCGCCGGAAACGCCACCTCGCGCTACGCTTGGGTGGTCTTATTCCGGCCTACGCCATGCCGTATCGGTAATGTTTCCTGATTAGCAAGATGTTTCAGCCAGTGACAAAAAGTTCATCATTCCGGTAGAAGTCGGAATCCAGGGCCAAGGAGCATAGGTATCTATACAACACGTCATCTCGGCAGGGATTGCCGAGATCCAGAAGCCATGGATGGCAACGCCAGATCTCACTGACCGTTTTTAGCCACATGAAACCAATTTTTGATCTATTTTTCACATCCCTGTGTTCTGGATTCCGGCAATCCCTGCCGGAATGACGGTGCTGGCTGAGGTTCCTTGCTAATCAGATGCCCTCTTGCCAAGCAGCGTTACAACAACCAACCTCAAGCCACATCATGGTACCAATCTAAAAGCTCTTCTCCACCCCAGTTTTCAGCATGGGCGGGGATGGTTTCATCTGTTTCGTATAGCGTCATTTGTCCGGGTTTTGGCGAGGTTACCAATAAACTTTCTGCATAATCAACTGAACAGCCTTGTTTGCCGGTCTCATCTTTTAGCCATTGCGCCGCCATAGCGATGGCTTCTTGCCGGGTTTCGCCGAAGCCGAAGACGGCATAATCGTGTTGCACGTATAAAATGGTCATTGCTGCTCCAAGTTCTTTAGGGAATATCTAAACAAGTTGATTCCATTCATGGTTCGACAAGCTCACCACGAACGGAATCAACTTGTTATCGTTCGTCCTGAGCTTGTCGAAGGATCTAATCAAATCTGCTTCATAGTAATATCCAGGGTCAAAATACGATAAGCGATTTGCCTCGGCGTCATATTCAACAGGCGGGCGGCTTTGGCTTGTACCCAGCCGCTTTGCTCCAGAGCGGCGATTACCCGTTCCCGGTCATCCATGTTTTCATCATTAAAATCAACCGCAAGCGTTTTTTGCGGTTTATGACTGATTCCTGTGGTGCCGATTTCGTCTTCCAGGCCAGTGCTGACCATCACGTCGCGATCGATGATGCCGTTTTGACTCATGATTGCGGCGCGCTCCAGCCGGTTTGCCAGTTCGCGGACATTGCCGGGCCAGTTGTGTTTCATCAATATGCGTATCGCGCTTTCCTTGATTTCCAGAGGCCGACCGCCTTGTTGCTGCGAAATTCTGCCGAGCAGGAATTCGGATAACTGCGGAATGTCCTCGGTTCTGTCGCGCAATGCAGGCATGTGGACAGGCATGACATTAAGCCGATAATACAAATCTTCCCTGAATACGCCTTCGGTCACTTCTTCTTCAAGGTTGCGATTAGTGGCGGCAATGATGCGGACATTAACCTTTATGGTCTGGGTGCCGCCCACCCGTTCGAATTCGCCTTCCTGCAATACGCGCAACAGTTTGGCCTGGAACGATGCGGAAATTTCACCGATTTCATCGAGAAACAAGGTGCCG
>CAZAUB010000280.1:0-4083 GCA_964488195.1 uncultured Methylobacter sp.
TATTTTTTAGACAATTGCAACAACACAAAAACGGCTCCAGTCCCGCCGTCTTTAGGCGGTGCAGAGCAAAAGGCCTGAACGTCTTTGTGCTGTCTTAGCCATACATTGAGGTTGTTTTTTAGTACAGGATGGTTGTCGGCTGAACGATAGCCTTTGCCGTGGACGATATGTACGCAGCGGCAGCCGTCTTCTACACTGTTATGCAGGAAATGCAGCAGTTGCTGTTTTGCTGCATTGCTGCTGAGTCCGTGCAGGTCGATTTCTGCATCTACGCCAAACTGCCCTTTGCGCAGTTTTTTTAAGACATTATGCTGTAGCCCCGGCACCATAAAACTCAGTGAGTCTTCAATTCCTACTTTTTCAATATCAAATTCATCCGCACTGCTTAAGTGTTCCTCCATGTTAACGGTCGGTGATTTAGGGTAGGGTTTGGGTTTGTTACTTTCCGTTAACAGCACTTTATCGCTTTTTACGGCGTGTACTTTACCGATAGTGAGACGAAACAAATCGCTGTCTTCCGGAGTAAGGTTTTTTTTTGCCATGAAAGCTGATTTTGTTGTGTATTGTTGCTAATATGATTGATTTTATAGCTTATTCTGCTTCAGGGCGAATTGATAATGTACATTTTGTTAAGTAATGATGACGGCTATTTGGCTGAAGGGCTTACGGCACTGGCCAATGCATTACGCGAGCATGCCGAAATATCGGTGGTAGCACCCGATAGAAACCGCAGTGCGGCGAGTAATTCATTGACGCTGGAAATGCCGTTACGTGCTTATACAATGGATAATGACTTTATTAAAGTTGACGGTACACCGACCGATTGCGTGCATTTGGCTATCACGGGACTGCTTAAAAATGAACCTGATATGGTTTTTGCAGGGATCAATCATGGTTCGAATTTGGGCGATGACGTGCTTTATTCGGGCACTGTCGCTGCCGCAACCGAGGGTCGATTTTTAGGTTTGCCTGCCGTCGCAATTTCTTTGGTGGGCAGTAATCCTAGTCATTTTGAAACCGCTGCACATGTTGCGGTGACGCTGTTACAACAATTGATTAATAAGCCTTTGCCGCAAGATACGATTCTTAATGTCAATGTGCCGGATGTCGCCATAAAAGACTTAAAAGGCTATCAGGCAACTCGGCTCGGGCAGCGGCATAAATCGGAGCCGGTCATCAAGAGCGAAGATCCTCGGGGACGCATTATTTACTGGGTAGGGCCGCCAGGAGCTGAGCAGGATGCGGGGCCAGGCACTGATTTTTATGCGATTAACGCAGGTTTCGTGTCGGTTACACCGTTACAACTGGATTTGACTTGGTATGAACGGATTAATGATTTAAAAGCGTGGTTACCCCAGGAGCATGATTTATGATTCAAAGCCTGCAAGGAATAGGCATGACCTCTCCGCGCACCCGCGAGCGGATGATCAACCGGTTAATGGAGCAGGGCATCAGCAATCATAAAGTGCTTGATGTGATACGTAATACGCCCCGGCATATTTTTATGGACGAGGCTTTGTCCAGTCGGGCTTATGAAGACACCTCGCTGCCGATAGGCTACAACCAGACGATTTCCCGACCTTATATTGTCGCAAAAATGACCGAGCTGCTGCTGGAGTCGTCGGGCCGATTAGCCAAGGTGCTGGAAATAGGTACCGGCTGCGGCTACCAGACGGCAATTTTGGCACAGCTGGCCGATCATGTTTATTCGGTTGAAAGAATCGCGCCGTTGCAGAAAAAAGCCAAAGACCGGCTATGGGATTTGAAACTGAAAAATGTCAGCTATAAGCATAGCGATGGCGGCTGGGGATGGCCGGACTATGCGCCGTATGATGGTATTTTGGTGGCTGCCGCGCCGCCGGAAATACCGGAAATGCTATTGGAGCAACTGGCGGTCGGCGGGGTGATGGTTATCCCCATCGGCAACAGAAGCGGCAGTCAACAGTTGCAGCGAGTAATGCGCACGGAAACCGGCTATGAGGTTGAAGAACTGGAGTCGGTTATTTTTGTGCCTTTCCAATCAGGGAGGAAATGAAACTGTTTTAAAAATGGGGTGGTCTTTTCAGTGTTATTGCGAGTTAGCCTAGCACTAACCGGCAGCATAAAAAATATCTGAATCCGTGTTTCGTTTGGCATTTTTCTTTTATTTGGGTGTGATAAATGGCTGTGATGTGTCATTTTGCAACAAAACCAGTAAATATATGATTTTTCGTGCGCCAATTTAAGGTTAAAATCAACCCGTATGAAAATAAATTTCGACTCAAAAAAGATTCTGGTAATCGAGGATCAGGCGATCATCCGAGAAACCATTAAGCACATACTGTATTCATTGGGTGCGCGGCACATCATTGAAGCGGGAACGGGTATTAATGGGATCGTAGAGATGAGACGCACTCAATTCGATATAGTCCTCTGCGACTATGATCTAGGTGAGGGAAAAAATGGCCAGCAGGTTTTGGAAGAGGCAAAACATTTTAAGTTACTGCCATTTAACGCCGTTTTTATAATGATTACCATTCTGCAAAGCAAGGACATGGTGCTTAGTGCCCTCGATTGCAAGCCGGACGATTATCTGATAAAACCCTTTAACCGGATACAACTGTCAACCCGGATCGAACGCTGTATTGCCCGAAAGACATATCTTGCCAGTGTTGAACGCGAAATAGATATAGGCAATATTTATCAGGCGATACAAAACTGTGAAAAGTTGCTTCAGCAGGGTGATAAAAACACCCACTTACATGTATTAAAAATACGCGCCGAATTGGCTATTCTAATCAGCGACTTCAAGGTAGCCCAAAAAATTTATCAGGAAATACTGCAAGAAAGAGATATTCCCTGGGCAAGGTTGGGGTTGATTGTTATCGTTTTTATGGAAGGCCATTATGAGCAGGCTGTTGAGTCGCTTATTCAGTTTATCGATCAATATCCGATGATGTTGGAAGCTTATGATTGGCTGGCAAAATCGTATGGAGCCTTGGGTAACGATGAGGACGCGTTAGTTGCGCTTAATCAGGCGATTGATATTTCACCTCAAGCCATCTTAAGACAGCAACGATTGGCCTTGCTGGCGGATAAAGCTGAAAATATTGAAGTTGCCAAAAAAGCCTATAAAGCTGCAGTTCATTTAGGCAAACATTCTGTGCATGGATCATCCAGTGATTTTTCAGGTTTGGCTAAAGCTTACTTAAAGTCCAATTCAGCCGATGATGCGCTAAAAATATTGAATGATATGAATAAGGTTTTTTTAAATGACCCTGATTCAAGGGTAAGAGCCGCAATATTGGAAGTCGAGATTCAAAAAGCAAAAAATAACGGGGTGGTGACGCAAAATTCTTATGAAAAAGCATTTAAATTAAATGAGCAATTTGGTAATCAAATATCCAGGGAGCTGCGTCTGGAAATGGCAAAGATCGGTCATCTGAGCGGAGCCAGTGAAGTTGCCGATGAAATTCTTGCGGATTTGATTAAAACCAACATTGATGATAAATATTTTATCGGTGAGATCGAAAAAATGTGCAACACCTTTATCAGCGATAATTATGCGGCAAGTCTGATTAACCGGATAAAACAGGAATTAATCGACATTAACAATGCGGGTGTCAACTTATTCAAGGAAGGCAGGATTGAAGATGCCCTTGCAGTTTTTGGAAATGCCATCGAAAAAATGCCTAGTAACCAAACCGTCACTTTAAATATGCTGAAAATCATTATTCATGATCTTAAAACATCCAGGCCCGACCCTGAAAAAACCATGCATGCCCAGTCCTGTATCAATAAAGCCATTCAAATAGGCGTTCCCCATGATCAAATTGGCGGCATCCAACTGGAACTGGATAAAATCAAAAATACACAACCATTAACTAAAAAACACAGCTCACCTATTTGATTACACGTGAACTCTGCGGGTTGTGATTTTTTAGCTCGGGTAATAACTGCGGCAGACTTTAATTGGCTGAAGATAGTGCGGGGGAGGGCATAGCCGGGCAGACGAACTGCCCGGCGTACCTTTATAGCTTATTTCTTTTTGTTGCGTTCGTTCACTTCTTTGATAACTTCTTCCGACACGTTTTTCGGGCACGG
>CAZAUB010000281.1:0-1407 GCA_964488195.1 uncultured Methylobacter sp.
CTCCTGCGTTGCTCTACCTCCTGCATCCATGCAGTCGTATTTTTCTAACTGCTGAATTATTTTACGGAGTTTTTCGATTCCGGCAGGTGCAGTTCTGTGGTCGTTTTCCAGTCGGAGAAAGGAAACGGCATGGTTTCGGTATTGAACGTCAGGAACAGCAAAATCTGGCACGTATAAATGGAAAGACTGCGGCCAAAATTAAGAATGTTGACGTTAGCTTTTCCGGTTAACAGCGTTGATGCTACCTGCAATAGTATAATGGCCCAAAGCAGCATTCTGACCAGACTGCCGATAGCCGCAAAAATAAGCATAAAGAAAATTCTTTTCCAGGTGCCCAGTTGTGTCAAGTTGTAGTTGATTTGTTCATCCATCGTAATTAACCTCGGTTCATAATATCGCGCAAATCAAGAGCCGCCGCATTAGCGCGAGCTATATAATTTGCCATAGAAAGGGAGTAGTTGGCGAAAAGACCGTAGCCGCTACCGTTTATAATCATCGGACTTAAAATAGGCGTTAAGGCATTTTCCAGCGCCTTAATCATGATGTCAACGGTACGCATGGCCCGTTTGTCCAATAAAATATCCTCAAAGTCATGTTTGATGGCTCTGAGTATATGCAATAACGCCCAGCTTGCACCGCGCGCTTCATAGAAAACATCGTCAATCTCCAGCCAGGTTACTTTGGCTATGGTTGTACCTTTTTCATCAGCCACTTCTCGCTCGAGTTCGCTTAATCCGGGGCCATAGTTGCCGCCGGCGCTGTTCGCGGTCAAGCGGGTGGAAAGTCCGCCCAGACGTTTGATTACAACTTCGGTGTATTGCCACAGATTGTCAGCCCGGGAATAAAATTGCGCCTGTTTTACATTGCCCCCGTATTTTTGCAGACGCACCATGTATTTATGCAGCGCCTCAACGCCTTTTTGATATTCGGCTTCCGTTGACGGCAGCGCCCATGAGTCGTTTTCGTAATAGAAATAAGGCTCGGCAATCGCCAGATCCGGATCTTCGGCCGATTGGGACTGATCCCTGGCAAAGTGGTTTCTTAATGCCGAGGTGGCATCACGCAGCATGACTAATGCGCCATATTCCCAGTTGGAAATGTTGTCCAGGAATACGCCGGGAGGCGCGACATCGTTAGTAATATAACCGCCGCTTTTATGCAACAGAACCTCGGCGATATGAGCCAGAGTGTTGGTATAGACATAACCGACCGGCATACTGTCAGTGGAGTGGGTTTCTTCGGCGCGTTTTACGGCTTCATCCTGAACATTAAACTGGTCTGGCTCTCTGCCCCACCAGGCACCCAGAAAGACCAGTATGACCACTATAATGAGGGTAAAAACGCCAAAGGCCCAGAGTATTCCTTTAGATTTTATATCGTTCAGTGTGTCGTTTGCCGCCATTTTTG
>CAZAUB010000281.1:1507-4062 GCA_964488195.1 uncultured Methylobacter sp.
GCTATAACGGTTTTTTTTTGGCTCTCGGATGCGCATTATCATAGATTTCAGCCAGATGCTGAAAGTCCAGATGGGTGTATATCTGGGTGGTACTGATATTACTGTGTCCGAGCAGTTCCTGAACGGCTCTTAAATCCTGGCTGGATTCAAGTAAATGACTGGCGAAGGAATGTCGCAGCATGTGCGGATGTATATGTTCTGCAATACCTTTTTTTTTGCACCAGTGTTCCAGTCTTAATTCGATGTTGCGTTGCCCGAGCCGGGTTCCGCGCGTTGAAACAAATAATGCGGGCTCAGCGGCGGGGATTTTTATGGTTCGTTGCTGTAACCAGTTTTCAATAGCCGTAACGGCTTTGCTGCCTACCGGCAATATTCTTGATTTCCCCCCCTTACCTTTGCGGACAGTCAGTGTGTTATCCGACAAGTCAAGATCGGATAAATCAAGCGCCGACAGCTCACTCAGACGCAGGCCGGATGAATAGAATAATTCGAACATGGCCAAGTCGCGGATTTCGAGTAGCGAACTTGCCCCTGCTTCCAGCAAACCGGATAGCTGATCGACATCCAGGGTTTTAGGCAACTTTCTGGCTTGTTTTGGCGCTTTAATATGCTGGGCAGGATTGGCGCTGGTCTGGCCTTTTTTTAACAGGTAGTTGTAAAAACTGCGAATCGCAGACAGCTCACGTTGCAGGCTTTTGCTGCTCAGTCCCTTACGATGTCGACCGGCTATGTGGGAGCGGATGTCGGTGTGTTGCAGGTCGGCCCATTGGGTTATGGCCTTGTCTGTGCAATAGCGGGACAGGTGTTTAATATCCCGCTGATAACTTTTTACAGTGTGTTCCGAGGCGCGAACTTCAACGGTGAGCTGCTTGAAAAAGTCAGCCAGCATCAACTCGGCATTTGGATGCATGTTATTGTTGCAACAAGGTAATCAGCCGGGTACCTATGATTTCGCACATTTGGTTTAAAAACAAATTGCCCATGCTGTAATGAAACCGGCCTTCTTCCCGGCTGCCGATAGCCAAAATACCTTCCAATTCGGTAAAGGCTAGAGGAATAATGGCGCAGGATTTCACCTCAAAAGCCGATTCGCCGAATAACACTCGTGCCTGAGCCATGGTCGGGCGACCGCATTTGGGCTGATTGGCGGCCAATTCGCCGGCAAACGGTTCCAGTTCTTTGCTGCCCGGCTCAATAAACAGGTTGGTAATAGCGGCATCCGGATTGTGTTTGATGATGCGCACCGCAACAAAGTCGATCAAAAAATATTCCGACAGCACGGTATCAAGATTGGCAACCGCTTCTTCCAGCGTTGTGGCGTCCAGCAGCGCCAAGGTGAGCTTATGCATACGATTCAGGGAGGTATCGTTATCCCTGGCTATCTCAATCAGCGCAGTGAGCTGGTTTTCCATGTCATGATGCCGACTTCTAAACAGCTCCAGCTGTTTAGAAATCAGGGAGACCGCATTGCCGCTGGGATGAGGGATGCTCATGTATTCCAGCAAGTTCAAGTGCTCATGGAAGAACTCAGGGTGTTTTCGTAAATAGTCTTCAACTTGGGTTGAAGTGAGTTCCGTGATGGGTTCGTTCATAGCGTTATTTGTCCTTCAAAAACAGAAATGGCAGGCCCCGTCATTAAAACCGGTTCACCACGGCCAGGCCAGTTAATGGATAGCGTTCCGCCGGGTAGCTCAACACAGACCGTATGATCCAGCAGATTGTGTTCAATGCCGATCACCACGGCAGCACAAGCACCGCTGCCGCAAGCCAGGGTTTCAGCAGCACCGCGTTCAAACACGCGCAACTTAATGTGTTGGCGATCTACGACTTGCATAAAGCCGACATTAACCCGTTCAGGAAAAAAAGCATGGCTTTCCAAGGCTTTTCCCAATTCAGTCACCGGCGCGGTTTTTACATCCGTGACTTGAATAACAGCGTGCGGATTGCCCATCGAAACGGCGCCAAAGGCTTTTTCAGTGTCGTTAACCAGCACGGTATAAAACCGGGATTCTTCTTCAGCCAGCAACGGGATTTGGGCGGGTGCAAACCTTGGAACGCCCATATTGACAGTGATCAGGTTGTCGTCATCAAAACGCAGCAACAATTGACCTGAATTGGTATCGACGCAGATTTCATTCTTGTCCGACAGCTTTTTATCGCGTACAAAACGGGCAAAGCAGCGTGCGCCATTGCCACATTGAGCGACTTCTCCGCCGTCAGCGTTAAAAATCCGGTATTTGAAATCGGCATTGGCGCTTACCGCCTTTTCGACCAATAACAACTGATCAAAGCCTATGCCAAAATGCCGGTCAGACCACAGCCGGATTTGCTCGGATGTTAAGGCGATGTGCTGATTGATGGAGTCAATGACCACAAAATCATTACCGAGGCCGTGCATTTTAGTGAAGTTGATCATTTAGTCGGTGTTTACATTATGTAATTGAATCAAAAAGTCTAACTACTACGGTATTCATAAGCTATTTAACCGCAAAGTTACGCCGAGTTTCACAAAGTTTTCTTAGCGTTACTTTGCGTATAACTTTGCGCTCCTTTGC
>CAZAUB010000282.1:0-2400 GCA_964488195.1 uncultured Methylobacter sp.
GTCGCAATCAACGCCTTGTTACCTCCCGTCGCATTGCCCGACTCGTAAGCATCCGCCCCCGCGACACCCAGGTTATACACCACCAGGAAATCCGCATTATTGACTACCAAGCCAAGGTCGGGGATATTGCCCAGCGTCTTGAAGCAGGTATCCGCCCTGGTGAAATCCAGCACATCGTCGTCAGCCAAAATGAGATTATCATCCGGGCAAGCCGGTGCCGTTGCCGCACCGGAAGTAACCATCCGATAGCGCCCGCCGGTTCGCACATGCAGGAACTCAATCGCCGATTGATCGGCATTGACCCGGATACTGTTCGGCAGCGCCTGCCGTAGGTCGCGCGTCATACGCCGCAGGGCGGTACCGGCTACATCGGTCAGATCCGCGCGGCTGGCTGCATCGGTGTAGGCCGTGATCGGCGCACGTAAAAACATGCCGACCATCGCTATCAGGATGCCCATGATGACAATGACCACGATCATCTCGACCAATGTCATCCCCTGTTGGTTTGACCGGATCACATTCATAACCCGTAGTTGCTGCGATAGCCTTGCAGGGTGATTGTTTCCCCGTTGGCGTCGGTCACGGTCACGGTGATCTGCGCCACTTCTCCGGCGGTAATCTGCGCACCGGCCGGGCCGAACGCGGCAGGAGTTTTATCGACAGTCACTGTCGCCTTGAACCTATCCAGCATGGCGTTGATGGAATTGCCATAAATATCCTTGACGCCGGCATTCATGCTGAAGCCGACGTAATCGTCGAGATCGTCATACAGATCACGGCCGGCCTCGACGGGTACGCCATCGGGATCGACATAATTCTTCAGTTCGACTTCTTCCAGCAGGGATTCGGCAATAGTCAACGCCTGCTTGCGCAACATAGGATCGGCGCTGTTTTTGGTCATGCTGGACATCACCGATAACAGGCCGTTTACGCCGACCCCGATGATGACGATGAACATGATCAGCTCCACCAGCGTCACGCCGGACTGACGGGTTCTAGTGAACATAGCCGGTTTCCGCCTCTATCGTCACGGTGAGCGGCAAGCCGGTGAAGGACAATACTTGCGTGACGGTACTGGGCTGCCCCAGAGAGGTGAAAGTCAGATTGGTCGGAACAGCACTGAACTGGGCTGTGCCGGTCGCCGTCACCCTGTAGGGCGTCTGTCCGTTGGGGCCGACCAGATCAGTGTTACAGGCTGCCGCCCCATTAACCGAAGCGATGGTGACAGTGACCGTGGTTAAGGTGAACGCGACGCAGGTCAAACGCCGGTGGGAAACGGCAGCCTTGTGCGCGTAACGCAACGCGGCCAGGGTTTCGTCGTGAAAGCCACGCTCCTCGAAACCGTGACTGCCGGTAAAACGCGGCATCATCGTCGCGACCAGAATACCGCCGATAACAATCACCGTCACCAGTTCGACAAGCGTGAAGCCGCTATGATGCGATCGTAATAAGCGCATGTTGCTGGATGGCAATGCTCGATATACTAAAATCGCTCACCCTGTGTTTAGGGCGAGCTAACACTGTCAGCAACCAGATTTATCGAGCACGTAGGTAGGACCCACAATAGCAGAAGTCGCAGGCCCATAGGTAACCTTGCAATTGGCCGGAGTAGTCGCGCCGGTATGGCGTATTTCGCTGGCAACAGTAACTCCAGCATCAAAATCGCTAGTCGGGTTAAGGTCAAGCACCTTTGCCAGTTCGGCGGCAGTCGTAGCATAACCCCAGGCTGTAGCAACGGTGACTCCATTGGTAGTAATAGAAAACGGTCCAGCACCCAATTGCCCCCCAGCAGCAGACTTACCATAGATCATGACATTAGCGCCGCGCATAGAAGCTTCAACACCACCCATAACACCGGCACGTGCATCACTGCTCAAATTGATAAATTTTGGCAGCGCCGTAGCGGCAAGGATGCCCAGAATTACGATAACAACGATTAATTCGATTAAGGTAAAACCGGATTGTTGTTTCATGCTAGAAAGTTGTTTCATTTTTATGCCCATTCGGGAGCTCTATGTACATTAAAGTGTATTAAAATATAATCAAAATAAGGAATTGAAATAGGTTATGTTATAAAAACCACACAAAGTATGTTATTTGTAAGTATATACTGACCTGATGCTTTTCTCAATCCAACATACGGTTTTTTAATCAAGATTTTTCAGGTTGGGTTACATAGTCATTATTTGTCTTCCAGGGCCGTAGGCTAAGTAACGAGCTCCCCATCAATCGCGAAAACGATGGGCTCGTACCCAAGCCCCTCCTACAAATATTTTATTATCTAACACCCGGTCGTGGTAATAACGCTGATAATGGGGGCGGCATTGGCGACTGGTTGGGTGTAGGTAAATGAGCACAAACTGGTGGAACTGCCGCCACGAACTTGAAAAGTTGCCACCG
>CAZAUB010000282.1:2500-4051 GCA_964488195.1 uncultured Methylobacter sp.
GTATCGGCTTTGCCATTGCGCGAAAACAAGGTGGCGTGAACCATCGCCGAGGCTGCGGCAACGCTGCCGCGCGCCGTATTAAGCTTGGCAATACGGGCATCGTTCTGCAAATTGGTCAAGCGCGGCAATGCCACTGCCGCCAAAATGGACAGAATGACGATGACGACAATCAATTCAATCAGGGTGAAGCCTTTTGATTTATTCATATTTTTAGTTACAGACTCAAAGTCTTGTGTGATTAAAGATGCCAATAAGTTATTGCTGAATCGCTAGAAACGCACATCAAACCTTTGGCTTTAATATCGAAATATCAGTCGGGGCATTTAGTTTTTATGCAATGACACTTTACCCATATCCCACATCGGCAAGAAAATACCCAAGGCCAAAACCAGCACAAGCGCGCCCAAAAATACGATCATAATCGGTTCTATTTTGGCTCCCAAGGTTTTGATTTCGTATTCGACATCACGCTGATACATATCGGCAATTTCTTCCATCAAGTCGTCTAATGCGCCCGATTCTTCGCCCACAGCAATCATCTGGAGCACTAAAGGGTTAAAAACACCGGCATTGGTTGCGGTGCGCAAAATGGTTTCGCCGCGCTCGACACCGATACGCATTTGCTCCACTTTGTGCGCGATAAAATCGTTATCGACGGTTTGAGTCACCAAATTCAACGTACTTATGATCGGCACACCGCTTTTACTGGACAAGGCAAAGCTCCTGGCAAAGCGCGCCATGGTTGCTTTTTGGATAATTACACCGGCAATGGGGCTTTTTAATTTAAAGGCGTCCCATTGATACCTGCCTTTGACTGATGAGATATAGGAGTGAAATAAAAATATAATCCCGACGAGACCGGTCAGCAAATAAGGCCACCAGTTCACCATAAAATTAGAAAAGCCCAATAAAATGCGCGTCATTAAGGGTAGCTCTGCCCCCAAATTGGCAAACACTTTAGAAAACGCCGGAATGACAAATATGTTGATAACGACTATCGCCACAGCCATCGCAATCATCACAAAGCTAGGGTAACGTAGCGCCGCTTTGATCTGGTCGCTCATGAACTTTTCAAATTCAAGGTGATCGAACAGGCGTAGAAATACTTTATCCAGCATACCGGTAGTTTCTCCGACGCGTATCATGCTGACATAAAAACCATTAAACACTTTCGGATGCTGGTTCAGCGCGGCTGATAATTCACGCCCGCTATCAAGACTCGTGCGAATATCGGAAATCACCTTAACAAATGTCTTGTTTTTGGTCGATGTCAGCAATCCGCTCAGGGCGTTCATAATAGGGATACCCGCTTTTAGCAGCGTGTACATCTGCCGACTGAACATCATGATATCAATCGGTTGTATCCGTTCTTCAAACAAACTGATGGACAGATTGATATCGGCGGAGGGCGCTGAGCCGGGTACAATCTCGACCGGAGTAATGCCGATGCTGAGCAACTGTTTTGCCAGCGCGTTGCGGTCATGGCTCTGCAACACGCCTTGTACCAGCTCGCCTTTGTTGTTACGGCCTTTGTATGAGAAGAAGGGCATG
>CAZAUB010000283.1:0-2340 GCA_964488195.1 uncultured Methylobacter sp.
TCGACCTAAGCCGAAATGGTTTTATTACTTTTCCGGTAAAAAGTTAAGAGGATTTACCGGTTTTCCGTTTTTTCTTATTTCAAAATGTAGCGATGCTTGGTTTGATTTTGCTGGGTTTGATCCTGCTTGACCCACTTTCGCAATAACCTCGCCTTTTCCTACCGTGTCTCCCTCTGCAACGAGCAGTCGGCTATTATTTGCATAAGCGCTCAAATACAAATCGTTGTGTTTGACAATAAGCAAATTACCGTAGCCAATCAGGCCTTGTCCGCTATAGACAACTTTACCGGCTTCAGCCGCATTCACGTTTTGTCCCATTTCGCCGGCTATATCAATGCCTTTGTTATCGGCTTGGGCAAAAGATTTTAAAACTTTTCCTTTTATCGGCCATTGAAAGCTTAACTTTAACATGTTCTCATTGTCAATTGAAATAATTGATTTTTTTTGTGAGCTACTTCCGTTTTTCTCGGCGATATTTTTAAGGGGTTGGGTTTTATATGGCGGATTGTCAGACAGATTGAATTTATTATTTAATGAAAGGGTGGTTCTTTTCTGTGAGCTAATTCTAGTTGTTGGGGGTGCAACTACGATTTTTTGTGTTGTCTCTTCCATCTTTGGGGACGTCGGCGACTGCTCAATGCTGTCGAGAGTGGGCTTGCTTCCCAAATCCGGGCCGGAGAGTCTTATTTTTTGATCTATTTCTATCGTATAAGGTGGAACGATCTGGTTCCATTGCGCCAAGTGTCGATAATCCAAATCATAAATCAGGCTTATGGCATACAAGGTGTCGCCTTTTTTTACCTGATGATATTTTGTCTCGTCTTTAACAATATCAGGGTGATTTGTAGTGACGGGTGCATAGTTTGGCGGTAGTTTTGCGCAGCCATTCAATAAAGCCGACAGCATGGCAATAAAAATAAGCTTTGAATTAGAGGATGTCATAGAAGATTATTTTTTTAACAAAACCTTTTTAGCCAGGTTTATTTTCGCTGCCAAATAATTCGATCCGCCATGATCAGGATGTATTTTTTGCATTAATTTGCGATGAGCGGCAATAATTTCAGACTCCGGTGCGCCCATTTTCAAACCTAACACTTCATAAGCCTCTTCAACCGACATAGCGCCTTTAGTGTCAGCTTTGTTTTGCCGTTGTGAGGTGTTCTGTTTTGCAGCATTGAATTTTGACCATAGTCGGTGCAAATAGGGCGCATAACGTAATAACATCGGCATCAAGCGGAGTATAAAGGCGATAGCCACACCTGCCAGAGCAAAAAGCCAGTTCAAACGCTCGGTTACGGTCAAATAAAGTACGATAACCCCGGCAATGATTAGCAATAACCTCTTGATGTAATAGGCCAATACGGCGGGCGAGGTTTTTAAAAACGCACGTATGCCAAAAAATGCAATGATGATAAATAGCAAAATCAGGTAAATTCGAATCAAGGTTTACTCCTGGATCAATGATCTGTCTAATATCGTTCTCAAGGCTCTTGCAGCCATATGGATAGTGTTTGGATAAATAATACCTTAAAATATGACATCTTATGATAACAATTTAATGTTGATTGATATGCTGAATGCCCAAGTTCCAATTTTAGGTTTTGTCGCCGCAAGTGGAACCGGCAAAACCACGTTATTGATCCAATTGATCCCGATTTTAAAACAAAACGGTCTGCGCATCGGCTTGATCAAGCATAGTCATCATGATTTTGAAATCGACCAGCCGGGTAAAGACAGTTTTCGCCTGCGGGAAGCCGGTGCCTCGCCGGTGATGCTGGTGTCCCGGTATCGACGGGCGATGATTACCGAATTTTCCCCGGAACAAGAACCCCGGTTGGATGACCAGTTAAAGCAATTCGATCAAACGGAACTGGATTTGATTCTGGTTGAAGGCTTTAGGGCGGAAAAGTTCCCTAAAATTGAACTGCATCGACCTTCGCTAGTGCAACCCTTGCTTCACCCAAACGACCCGGACATTATCGCGATAGCGACCGATACAGCGCTACAAACGCCGACCCATTTAATGCAACTTGACCTAAACCAACCTGAAATGATCGCCGAATTTATTCAAACCCATGTTATGAAACCCCATGATTGACGTATGCAGCCGTGAATCCAGACCCTTATTGTCTATTGACGACGCGCTGGACAGCATCAAAGCCGCCGTACACCCGGTAAGCGGCACAGAAAAACTGATCTTAGAAAATGCCTTAGGGCGAGTGTTGGCAGAGTCGGTTTATTCGCCGATCAATATCCCGTACGAACGGAATGCGGCTATGGACGGCTATGCGTTTGCCAGTCGCGATATGTCCGATGGGCAAGCGTTCACGCTTGATTTGG
>CAZAUB010000283.1:2440-4049 GCA_964488195.1 uncultured Methylobacter sp.
GGCCTCTGCCGGTGTCGATCAGGTGACGGTTAAGCGCCAGTTAAAAATCGCCTATTTTTCCACCGGCGACGAACTGACCGCATTAGGCGAGCCGCTGGAGCCTGGGAAAATATACGACAGCAATCGCATGATGTTGGGCGGATTATTGGCAGACCCCAGCTACTGCGTTGTCGATCTGGGCGTTATTCCCGACAATAAACAGTTGCTTGAACACAGCTTTATTGAAGCCTCAAAAAACGTTGATGTGATCATAACCACCGGCGGAGCTTCAGTCGGTGAGGCCGATTATGTCAAAGAAATCTTGCAAAGCTGCGGGGAAGTCAATTTCTGGAAAATTGCGATAAAACCCGGAAAACCGCTGGCTTTCGGCAAAATAGGCTCGTGTTATTTTTTCGGTTTGCCCGGCAATCCGGTTGCCGTTGTCGTAACCTTTCAGCAGATTGTAGCTCCCGCGCTCAGGCAGCTTTCCGGCGCACCGTCTTCCAAATCGTTAAGATTTGCCGCGACATGCACCACCGCGTTAAGAAAATCCCCCGGACGGCAGGAATATCAGCGTGGTATCCTCAGTCAAGATGAACATGGCGAGTTTTTTGTCGCCTCAGCGGGGCGACAAGGTTCGAATATCCTCAGTTCCATGAGCCAGAGCGACTGTTATATCGTCTTGCCAAAAGAGTGTAATGGCGTACAGGCTGGCGACAAGGTAACCGTTGAGCCGTTTAGTTTATTGATATAGCAGGAGTGCAAGCTTTGCTTGCCCGTTGTCGCTCGCCATTGCCGGGTTCGTTGCGATGCTCAAAAAAATTATAAAAACGGGCACATTCGGGTAACACAAAGCGCTCGTTCTTCATTAATTCCTGAATGAGTTCGGGCTTATTGCCATGCTCTTAAATCAGACCTTTTTAACAAACTCCGATTTAAGTTTCATTGCACCAATACCGTCGATTTTGCAGTCAATATCATGATCACCGTCGACCAGACGGATGATTTTGACTTTAGTGCCGACTTTGACAACCGATGATGATCCTTTAACTTTGAGATCTTTGATTACGGTGACGGTATCCCCGTCTTGTAACACGTTGCCGTTTGCATCCTTAATGATGCGGGTATCGGTGCTATCTTCGGCTGCCCCATCTTTTGACCATTCGTGTGCGCATTCAGGGCAGACGTACATAATATCGTCTTCGTAGGTGAATTCTGAGCCACATGCGGGACATTTGGGGAGGTTATTCATTGCTTTCCTTACTGTTAGAGTTGTTCAACCTTGTGGAATACAAGGTGTATTGAGAAGATATGATGCCAGATTTAGGCGTTTATTGTCCATTTTGCGAGAGGTTGTGCTTATTTAAGGATTTGCAGGCTCTGGATATTAATGGAACTCGGCAATTCTAATCCCTTTGAGAATTTTCGTGCTTTTTGTGTATTTCGTGGACAAAATGATTTTTCCAGGATAAATGTTAATATGCCGAATCCAGCTTTTACATTTGCTTTAAGGAATATCAAACCATGCTAGCCACCGAAAATCTGATGAAAGAGCATCAGCTGATTTTACAATACGTCGATTTAATGGAGCGCTATGCCGCGTTCAGTCTAAAACACCCCGACACGCCCG
>CAZAUB010000284.1:0-1785 GCA_964488195.1 uncultured Methylobacter sp.
TGGGCGCTTCTAAATCGCGCAGCAGCATGTGGTAACCGTGCGGATAAATCGCCACGGTTTTTTTGACTGCATCCGCTGCAAGAAATTGCTGCAAGAACGCATAAGTCGGCTCCTTGGGGATGATTTCGTCTTTCTCGCCGTACAGCATCAGGGTATTTCCGTGTAGCGACGTGGCGCTATTAAATGCCGCGTCCATCAAATCGCTCAAGCCGTACACGGTTTCCACGCGGGTCGCTTTGATAACCCACGGATCGCGCCCCATAGCGCGGAGCATGTCGATATTATCCGATGCCACGACGTGTACGCCCTCCCCGGTCAAGGTCAGCCATGGCAGACTGTGCGCCAGCATCCAAAGCAAACCGGTTTGATACCAGGGCATCGTTGATCTGGCCCATAACGCCGGGGCGGCTAGAATAACACCCGCGATTTCCGGCATATCCGCCTGGCTCATGGCGGTGATGACAATCGCACCGCCCATGCTTTCGCCGAGCAGATAAACCGGGCGTTTCGGGTAGCGTAGTTTTACCAGTCGCACCAAAACCTGCAAATCCTTAATATAGGCCTCGCCTCCCGCCCATAATCCGCGTTGCGAAGCCATGCCGAAACCGCGTTGATCGTAAGCGAAACAAGCAATACCCTGTTTGCTGAAATACGCTCCCGGCGTATCAAAAAACCGACTGTAATCGTTAAACCCGTGCAGCGCGATAATGACCGCGCGCGGTTCGGTTTTCGGCAGCCAATGCCGTAACGGCAAACTTGCGCCATCTTCGGTCAGGAAAATGTTCTCGCCAAGTTGCGCCGAGTTGCTTTTCGCACCGGGCGGATGAATCATCGGCATACAGCCGCTTTGGGTTATGAGTAACAAAAGAGTAATCAGTGTGTATCGGAGTTTCATAGGTTTGGATCAATATCTATGCCGGGAGTTTTTTATTATATACTCGCACACATCAAAATTCGGTAGTATTGTCGAGGCTATTCAAGCCTAACCAAAGGCTTTATCATATACACCAATGCAGAACCCTAAGCTAACAGCCACCCTTAACAATATTTGTATCTTGGCAAGACCGTCCCGTTACTCCAACAGCAGCAACTCTCGCCCATTGTCCATCAAAGGAATACTGCGCAAAGCTGCGTTTTATCTGCTGTTCACCTTCCTGGCCTCATCGGTCGGCTTGTGTGTATTGTTGCGCTGGGTGCCTGCGCCAACATCGGCGTTTATGGTGTATCGACATGTTGAAGACTTGATCGACGAGGGCTCGTTCAAGGCTATTAAATACTCATGGGTCGGCGCAAAAAAAATCTCGGCTTATGCCTCTTCGGCGGTTATTGCCGCCGAAGATCAGCGGTTTTTCCTGCATTCCGGGTTTGACCTGCATTCCATACAATCATCCATTGATGTGTACATGGACGGCGGACGGCTTAGGGGCGCGAGCACTATTTCCCAGCAAGTAGCCAAAAATTTATTTTTAACACCGTCAAAAAGCTTTGTCCGCAAGGGTCTGGAGGTCTGGTTCACGGCGCTGATCGAGTTGCTGTGGAGCAAGGAACGGATATTGACGGTTTACCTGAATATCGCTGAATTCGGCGACCATCTATTCGGCATAGAGGCAGCAAGTCAGCGTTATTTTGGCGTTCATGCCAGCCAAATCAGCCGATCTCAGGCGGCATTATTGGCGGCAACACTGCCCAACCCTATACTGCTGCGGGCAGCGCAGCCGTCAAATTATTTACTCAGGCGGCAGAACTGGATACTCCGGCAAATGCAAAATCAATGAGGTTTTAAAA